>JBAPWU010000270.1:0-2315 GCA_049283855.1 Kineosporiaceae bacterium | reverse complement strand
CTACCGCACCGCACCGCTCGCCGCCGCGCTCGCCTCGCTGCCCGCCGCGGGCGCCTCCATGCGGGCGGTGCTGGCACACCTGCAGGTGATCGAGGTCGCGATCACGGCGCGGGAGGCGTTCGACCTGGACACTCCCGAGCACCTGCTGCTCGCCGCCGCCGCGATCTCCCGGCGGGACGGTACGTGAAGGTCATCGTGCTCGGTGGCACCGGCAACCTCGGCTACGCCACCGCCATGCAGTTCCTCGACCACGGGGACGACGTGCACACCGCCGCCCTGCGCCCGGCCCGGATCACCGCGGCCTTCGACGCCGGGGTCACCCAGCACACCCTGGATCTGTTCCGGGCCTCGCCGGAGGAGCTCGTCTCGCTGCTCCAGGGCTTCGACGCGATGGTCTATGCCCTGGGACCGGACGACCGTGATCCCACCCCCGCGCCGGCCAGGGAACACTTCGCCGCCCTGCTGGTCGGGCAGACCGGGCGGATCGTGCGGACGGCGCGACGGGCCGGCGTCCGCCGCGTGGTCGTGCTCGGCTCCTACTTCGCGACCATGGACCGGATGCACCCGCAGTGGAGGTTGGCCGAGCGGCACGCCTACATCCAGGCCCGGATCGCCCAGGCGCAGACCGCGATCGCCGCCGGCGAGGAGAGCGACCGGGCGCCCCGGACCGAGGTGATGGTGCTCGAGCTGCCCTACGTGTTCGGGGTCACGCCGGGTCGGGTGCCGTTCTGGAAGCACGCCCTGTTCGACCGGCTGCTGGCGATGCCGGTGGTGACCTACCCGCGGGGCGGCACCATCACCGCGACCACGACCCAGGTGGCGCAGGCGGCCCGGGGTGCCGTCCTGCACGGCGAGCACGGGCGGTGCTACCCGATCGGCGATGTGACGATGCGCTGGACCGAACTGATCCCACGCATCCTGGCCGCCGTGGGCCGTCGCCCGATCGTGGTGACCGTGCCCGCCGCACTGGCCGCGCCGGCGATGCGCGCGGAGAAGCGCGCCCAGGAGCGGCAGGGGCTGGAGTCGGGCCTGGACCCGCTGCGCCTGGTCCCGGACATCGTCGCCCGGATGTTCACCTTCGACCCCGGACCCAGCCGGACGGCGCTGGGCTTCCGCGCGGGTGGGGTGTCCGAGGCGCTGCAGGAGACCGTTCGGGCCTGCTATCCCGATCGCCCGGAACCGCCCGGAGGGTAGATTCGGGCCATGAAGGCCATCGTGATCGACTCCCCCGGCGGACCGGACCAGTTGGTGCTCCGTGAGGTCCCCGACCCCGTGGCCGAGGCCGGCCAGGTCGTGCTGGAGGTGGCCGCGAGCGCGGTCAACCGCGCCGACCTCATGCAGCGGATGGGTCACTACCCGCCCCCGCCGGGTGCACCCGCCTGGCCCGGCCTGGAGTGCAGCGGCACCGTGATCGAGGTCGGGCCGGAGGTGGAGACCTGGAGCGTCGGTGACCAGGTCTGCGCCCTGCTGACCGGTGGCGGGTACGCCGAGCGGGTCGCGGTCCCGGCCGGTCAGCTGCTGCCGATCCCCCCCGGCATCGACCTGGCCGACGCGGCCGCGCTGCCCGAGGTCACCTGCACGGTGTGGAGCAACGTGTTCATGCTGGCCCGGCTACGACCCTCGGAAGTGCTTCTCGTGCACGGGGGTTCGAGCGGGATCGGCACCATGGCCATCCAGCTGGCCCGCCAGATCGGCGCCACGGTGGCGGTCACCGCCGGCTCGGCGGACAAGCTCGCCCGCTGCGCCGAGCTCGGCGCCGAGGTGCTGGTGAACTACCACGACGACGACTTCGTGGACGCGGTCCGCACCGCCACGCACGGGCACGGCGCCGACGTGGTGCTGGACAACATGGGCGCGAAGTACCTGTCCCGCAACGTGGACGTGCTGGCGACCAACGGCCGGCTGGTGGTGATCGGGCTGCAGGGCGGACGGCGGGCCGAACTCGACCTGGGGCAACTCCTGGCCAAGCGGGCCGCCGTGCTCGCCACGTCGCTGCGCTCGCGGCCGGAGACCGAGAAGGCAGCGATCGTGGCCAGCGTGATCGAACACGTGTGGCCACTGATCGCGGACGGCGTGGTGCGCCCGGTCATCCACGCCCGGATGCCACTGGCTCAGGCGGCGCAGGCCCATCGGCTGGTCGAGAGCTCGGTGCACATCGGCAAGGTGCTGCTCACCGTGTGAGGCCGCTGCGGACGGCGAACAGTTCGGTCTGCAGCGCCGAGGCCACCGACTCCAGGCGCGCGGCCAGCAGCCGGGCCCGCTCCAGCGGCGCCTGCAGCGCGCCGTCGGTCCCCTCGATGCGCCGAGGGCCGTCC
>JBAPWU010000269.1:0-17375 GCA_049283855.1 Kineosporiaceae bacterium | reverse complement strand
CTCGTGCTCGCCGTCCTCACCCTGGCCGCGATCACGCTCGCGGCGACCCTCACCGGCAGCGCGGGCCGGGCCGAGGCGGCCGGGACGGCGCCCGGCGGCCCCGGTCTCGCCTCGACCTGGGCACCGGCGGAGAAGTCCTTCCTCGGCACCTCCCGCTCCACCGCGAGCCGGGTGTACTTCACCGGCCATCGCGGCATCATCTCCGAGGTCTTCTACCCCGTGGCCGACACGGTGAACACCGTCGACCTCCAGTTCCTGGTCGGAGATGCCGCCAGGACCTACGTCGACGAGGAGAAGCAGCAGGCCTTCACCGTCGGGATGCCGAACCCGAGGTCCATGCGCTGGAACGCGACCACCGCGAACGCCGGCCATCAGTGGAGCATCACCAAGAACGTCTTCACCGACCCCGGGCGCAACAGCCTGATCGCTCGCGTGACGTTCACGGCCACCGGCGGCAAGACGCTGAACGACTTCAACCTGTACCTGTTGCACAACCCGGCGATGGACAACTCCGGGGCCGACGACACCTCCCAGACCCTGGTCTCCGGCGGCCGCACGATGCTCGTGGCCTCCCAGGGGACGCGGGCCTCGGCGCTGGCGGTCACCCGGCCGTGGAAGACCTCCTCCGGCGCGGCCATGGTGTCGAGCGGCTTCGTCGGCACCTCCGACGGGTGGACCGACCTGCTCGGTGGAACCTCGGACAAGACGATGAACGACACCTACGACACCGCAGCCACCGGCAACGTCGCCCAGATGGGCTGGGTCGACCTCGGTTCCACGGGCACCTCGGTCAGCTTCGACGTGGTGCTGGGCTTCGGCGCCACCACGGCGGCCGCCGCCACGACGGCCAACGCCACCCTGGCCGACAATCTGGCGACGCTGCAGTCGACCTACGACAGCGGCTGGGTCGGCTACGCGAACGGCCTGAGCACCCAGGGCGGCACCGCCGACAACCAGTACTACCTGGCAGCGATGTCGCTGAAGTCGATCCAGGACAAGAGCAACGGGGCGATGATCGCCGGGATGGGCACGCCCTGGGGCGAGACCAGCAACGACGCCAACACCGGCGGGTACCACCTGGTGTGGTCGCGTGACCTGTTCAAGTTCGCCAACGCGCTGCTCACCGCGGGCGACGTGACGACGGCGAACGAGGTCACCGGCTACCTGTTCAACGTCATGCGGCAGACCGCGGACTGCGGCGCCGCCGAGTACGACGCGCCCGGCTGCCCGCAGGGCTTCACGCGTATCGGCCGCTTCCCGCAGAACTCCTGGGTCAGCGGGTGGCAGTACTGGCAGGGCACCCAGCTCGACGAGCAGGCGATGCCGATCATCCTCGCCTGGCGCACCTACAGCCTGGGCAGCGCCTCGGTGAAGGCCGGCGTCAACGCCCTCTGGCCCAAGATCAAGACCACCGCCGACTACCTGGTCGGCGCCGGCCCCTGGACCAACCAGGAGCGCTGGGAGGAGCAGTCGGGCTACTCGCCGTCCACGATCGCGGCCGAGATCGCCGGCCTGGTCGCGGCGTCCGAGTTCGCCCGACTCAACGGCGACACCGCCTCGGCCGCCCGTTACCTGGCCGCCGCCGACCGGTTCCAGCAGCGGGTCGAGCAGTGGACCCTCACCACCACCGGGCCGTGGGGTGACGGCAGGTACTACGTGCGGATCAACCCGGCGACGATGGGCAATGCCGGCGTCGGCCCGCAGAGGTACAACCCGAGCTTCGGCCCCGACACCGCGGCGACCATCCAGGACAAGAACGGCGGTGGGTCCCGCGACCAGCGCCGGGTGGTCGACGGCGGCTTCCTGGAACTGGTCCGGATGGGCGTCAAGGGCGCGGGCGACCCCTCGATCACGGCCACGCTCCCGGAGTACGACGCGCTGCTGAAGCAGACCGTCGCCGGCAAGGGTGACGCCTGGTTCCGCTACAACTACGACGGCTACGGGGAGAAGAACGACGGCACCAACTTCGACGGCTCGGGGCGCGGCCGGTTGTGGCCGATCTTCACCGCCGAGCGAGGCATGTACGAGATCGCCCGGACCGGCGTGGGCGCCAACGGCAGCGGCTACCGGACCGCCCTGAAGAACTTCTCCAGCGCGACCGGGGTGATCCCCGAGCAGGTGTGGAACACCAGCGCCACGCTCAGTGGCGACTGGGTCACCACCACCCCCGCCGGCTACACCCCCGGGACCCCGACGAAGTCGATGGCACCGCTGAGCTGGGCGATGGGCGAGTACATCAGCCTGATCGCCTCGATCAACGCCAACAAGATCGTCGACATCCTCCCCGAGGTCTGCGACCGCTACAGCACCTGTACCGTCGCCGCGCCGACCGGGCAGGTGGCGACGGCGTTCAACGCGACGGCGAGCACCGTCGTCGGACAGCAGCTGTACGTCACCGGCAGTGTGGCCGCACTCGGTAGCTGGAACACCGACCTGGCCGTGCCGCTGGATCCCGCCGCCTATCCGGTGTGGAGGAACGTGGTCAACCTGCCGGCCTCGACGACGGTCCAGTACAAGTACTTCCGCAAGAACGACGACGGCAGCCTCACCTGGGAGAGCATCCCCGGCGGCGGCAACCGATCGTTCACCACACCCGCGTCCGGGGCCGGCACGCGAGCCGACACCGTGGTCTGGTAGGACCCGGCATCCGCCCGGTAGGACCCGGCAATCCCGTCCGGCGGCATCAGGGTGGCCCGCCGGCCGCCCTGCGCCCGCTGGCCGCCGAACGCTTGACGGGTCGGGCCGGGCGGCAGCATTCTGGCTGATGGCGTTTCGTATCACGAATTCTGTAGCGCATAGCGCAACAAGTACCCATGCTGAGAAGAGAGGCGTCGTCCATGAGCGAACTGCCGAGCCGGGCTCGCGTCGTCGTCATCGGGTCCGGGATCGTCGGGAACAGCGTGGTCTACCACCTCGCTCGGCTGGGCTGGCGTGACCTGGTCCAGATCGACAAGGGCCCGTTGCCCAACCCTGGCGGCTCCACCGGCCACGCCAGCAACTTCATCTTCCCGCTCGACCACTCCCGGGAGATGAGCGACCTCACCAGGGACAGCGTCCGCCAGTACACCGAGCTCGGCCTGTTCACCACCTCGGGCGGCTACGAGGTGGCCCGCAGCCCCGAGCGCATGCAGGAGCTCACCCGCCGGATGACCTCCGCGATGTGCTGGGACATCGAGGCCGACCTGCACACCCCCGCCCAGGTGCACGAGAAGGTGCCCTACCTCGACCCCACAGTGATCCTCGGCGGCTTCTGGTCGCCGACGGTCGGCGTGGTCGAGTCGGTGCACGCGGGCACGATGATGCGCGAATACGCCATGGGGCTGGGCGCACTGACCACCGTCGCCAACGTCGAGGTGACCGGGATCGACGTGGCCGGCGGGCGGGTCACCCGGGTTCGCACCACCGGCGGCGACATCGAGTGCGAGGCCATCGTGGTCGCGTGCGGGGTGTGGAGCCCCAAGATCGCGAAGATGGCCGGGGTCCACATCCCGCTCACCCCCGCCGTCCACCAGATGATCAGCGTCGGCCCGGTGCCCCAGCTGGCAGCGATCCCGGGTGAGATCTCGTTCCCGATCGTCCGTGACATGGACACCTTCTGCTACGAACGTCAGCACGGCTCGGACATGGAGGTCGGCTCCTACGCGCACCGGCCGATCCTGATGGCCGCGGAGGACATCCCCTCGATCGAGCAGTCGGCCCTGTCCCCCACCGAGCTCCCCTTCACCTCCGACGATTTCGATCCCCAGCTGGAACAGGCCCTCGAGCTGATGCCCGACATCCTCGGCAACCCGGACGTCGGAATCCGCTACGCCATCAACGGTCTGCTCTCCCTCACTCCGGACGGCTACCCGATCCTCGGGGAGTCCCCCGAGGTGAAGGGCTTCTGGTCGGCCGCCGCAGTGTGGGTCAAAGAGGGCCCCGGCGTCGGTCGCATGCTCGCCGAGTGGATGGTCGAGGGCGAGAGCGAGATCGACGGCCACCACTCCGACATCGCCCGCTTCTACCCGCACCAGCGCACCGAGCACCACATCCGGGCGCGAACCTCGGAGGCGTTCAACAAGACCTACGGCATCGTGCACCCGAGCGAGCAGTGGGCGAGCAACCGCGACGTGCGCCTGGCGCCGATGAACTCCTCGCAGCGCGAGCTCGGCGCCACCTTCTTCGAGACCGCCGGGTGGGAGCGGCCGTTCTGGTACACGTCGAACGAGTCCCTCCTCGCCGACTACGGCGACGCCGTGATGCCGCGCACCGCCGAGTGGGACTCCCGCTGGTGGTCTCCGATCATCAACGCCGAGCATCTGGCGATGCGCGAGCGGGCCGGCGTGGTGGACCTGAGCGCCTTCTCCATCTTCGATGTGATCGGCCCGAAGGCGCTCGACGGCGTGCAACGGGTCTGCGTGCAGAACCTGGACGTCAGGGTCGGCCGGGTGGTCTACACCCCGGTGCTCACCCCGCGCGGAGGGTTCAAGGCCGACCTGACCGTGATGCGCCTGGGCGAGAACCACTTCCGGGTGGTCACCGGCGGCGCGCACGGCAACCTGGACCGCAAGTGGTTCTCGGACAACATGCCCGAGGGAGCCCAGGTGGTCGACCAGACCTCGGCGTTCACCACCATCGGCCTGTGGGGCCCGAAGGCCCGCGACATCCTCGGCGCGCTCACCGACGACGACGTCTCGCACGCCGCCTTCCCGTTCAGCTCCTGCCGCCTGATCGAGGCGGCCGGGCTCGGCGTCCTCGCCTCACGGATCTCCTACGTCGGTGAGCTGGGCTGGGAGCTGTACGTGCCGATGGAGACCGGGGCCCGGCTGTGGCGGTCGCTGCTGGACGCCGGTGCCCCGCACGGGGCCGTACCGGCGGGCATCGGGGTCTACGGCACGACCGGCCGGATGGAGAAGGGGTACCGCGCCTACGGCACCGAGCTCGACGGCGAACGCACCGTGGTCGAGGCCGACATGCAGCGGCCGAAGGTCAAGGACGTCGACTTCATCGGGCGTGAGGCCTACCTGCGCCACCGGGAGGAACCGCCGGCAGTGGTGATGTGCACCCTGACCGTCGACGATCACACCAGCTCGACCGGCGAGAAGCGGTACATGCTCGGCGGCGAGCCGATCCTCACCCCGGACGGCGAGCCGCTGGTCGACGCCCGCGGACGCCGGTCGTACGTGACCAGCGCCGGGTCCGGCCCGAGTGTCGGCAAGCACCTCCTGATGAGCTACCTGCCGCCGGCCCAGGCGGTCGCCGGGACGAGGCTCGCCGTGCAGTACCTGGGCGAGCGGTACCCGGTGACCGTCGCCGTGGCCGGGTCGACCCCGCTGTTCGACCCCGAGAACGCCCGCATCCGAGCCTGAGGTCCGAAGGGCTGGTCCACCGTCATGCCGAACGTAGTGGTCTGCATCAAGCGGGTTCCGGGCGCGAGCGGCGAGGTGCTGCTCAGCGCCGACGGGATGTCCGTGGACGCCCGTCACGTCGGGCACGCCCTGAGCCCGCACGAGGAGTGCGCCATCGAGGCCGCCGTCCAGCTCGTCGGTGAGCACGGCGGCGCGGCCACCGTGCTCACCCTGGGCCCGGACGGCGCACTCGAGCAGCTGCGCGAGGCGCTCGCCGTCGGCATCACCGCGGCCGTGCACCTGCGCACCGCCGACGAGGGTGCGCCGGACTCGGCCGACGCCTACGGGCCGGCGGACGTCGCCGCCGCCATCTCGGAGGTCGCCCGCCGCAGGGCGGGGACCCCCGAGGCGTTCGACGTGTTCCTGCTCGGCAACGATGCCGCGGACACCGGCGACTTCCAGGTCGGCGTCCGGCTCGCCTACCTCCTGGGCATCCCGGTGGTGACCGGGGTGCGCCGTCTCACCCTGGCCGATGGGGTGATCACCGCGATCGGCGACGGTCCGGGGGGCACCGAGGAGTTCGAGCTCCCGCTGCCGTGCGTGCTCGCGATCAAGGAGGGCGAGATCACCCCGAGGTACCCGTCCATCCCGGGCCGGCTGAAGGCCAAGCGGGCCCCGGTCGAGGTGCTCGACGCCCCGGCGCCGGTGCAGGGGACGGCGCGGCGCGCTCTGGTGCTGCCGCCGGAACAGGCCAGCGTGGTCCAGATCCTGGGAACGGGAGCGGACCCGGCGGCGGACGCCGCCGCGGTGGTCGAGGTGCTGCGCACGATCGGGGTGGCGCGATGAGCCCGAGCCCCGTGGTGCTGGTGCTGGTGGAGGCCGAGCCGGACGGGATCTCCACCCTGTCCCTGGAGGCGCTGACCTTCTCCCGGCAGTTCGCGCACGCCGTCCATGCCCTCGTGATCGGTGACCTGCCGCCGGGCGGGCCCGACGAGCTCGGCGCCCACGGCGCAGCGGCGGTCCACCAGGTTCAGGACGCCCGCCTGGGCGCGTACAGCGCCGCCGGGTGGGCCTCGTGCATGGTGGACGCCGTTCGCGTGCACGCGCCATCGGTGGCGCTGGCCCCGGCGAGTCCGCGGGGCAACGAGGTGATGGCGCACGTCGCCGCCCGGTTGGACCTGCGGATGGCGGCGAACGTCGTCGACGTGGTCTCCGCCGAGATCGGCGGCCCGGACACCTCGGACGCCCGCCTCGTCGTCCACCGCCAGGTGATGGGCGGCGCGGTGCTGGAGGAACTGGACCTGATCGGCTCCCCCGCGCTGATGACGATGGCCGGGCATGCCGTCGAGCCCTCGACCGTCGACCCCCCGGCTCCGGCCGAGATCTCGGCCTTGGCGCCGGCCTCGCTCACCGAGGCCGACCTGATCGCCGGGGTGAGGCGCACGGTCGAGGTGGCGAGCTCGGGCCAGGACCTGGCCCGGGCCCGGGTCGTGGTCGGCGGTGGACGCGGGGTCGGCAGTCAGGACGGCTTCGGGGAGCTGCTCGCGCTGGCCGAGCGCCTCGGCGGCGCGCTGGGGGTCTCCCGGGTGGTGACCAGCCTCGGCTGGCGTCCGCATCACGAGCAGATCGGCCAGACCGGCAGCCGGATCGCCCCGGACGTCTACCTCGCCTGCGGGATCAGCGGGGCGATCCAGCACTGGGCCGGCTGCTCGAGCTCCAAGACGATCATCGCGATCAACACCGACGCCGAGGCCCCCATGGTCACCAAGGCCCACTACGCCGTGGTGGCGGACCTGCACGACGTCGTCCCCGCGATCAGCGCCGAGCTCGACACCCGCCGCTGAGCGCCCCCGGCACCCCCCACAGCCGCCAAACTCGCTCATGCTCCGCGGGGCCGTCGTTCTGCGCCGCTCCGACGCCGAATTCGACGGCCCCGCGGAGTATGGGGCGGTGTTTGGACGGGGTGGAGGGCGCGGGTCCTAGCCGGCGAGCCAGGCCTTGACCTTGTCCGGGTTGGCCTCGACCCACTTCTTCCCGGCGTCGGCGGCGGACATCTTGTCCTCGGCGATGTACTTCGCGACCACGTTCTGGTCGTCATTGGTCCAGCTGAAGTTCTTCACTAGGGCGGCCGCCGGGCTGCCCGAGGACATGAACTTCGCGCTGGCGATCTTGTTGAGCTTGTAGGGCATGTAGTCGCAGGCGACCTTGGTCAGGTCGGCGTCGCACCCGGTCTTGTACTCGGGCAGCTTGACCTTGACCAGCGGCACCTCGGAGAGGAACCACTGCGGTTCGTAGAAGTACCCCAGCAGCGGCTTCTGCTGCTTCTCCGCCTGGCGGAACGCGGTGATCAGGGCCGTCTCGCTGCCGGCGTAGACCACCTTGTAGTTCAGCTTCAGGTTCTTCACCAGTGCCGCGTCATTGGTGACGAACGAGGGGTCGCCGTCGAGCAGCTGGCCCTGGCCGCCGGACTCGGAGGTCTTGAACAGGTCGGCGTACTTGTTCAGGTTGTTCCAGTCGGTGATGTCCGGGTACTTCTTCGCCATCCACGGCGGCACGTACCAGCCGATCACGCCGTCGTTGCCGGTCGGGCCGACGTCGACCGCGGTCTTCTGCTCGGTGATGTACTTCTTCACCAGGTCGTCGTGGCCCCAGTTCTCCAGGACGACGTCCACCTCACCGGAGCCGAAGCCCTGCCAGGAGATCTCCTCCTTGAGGTCCTTCTTCACCACCGTGCACTTGAGGTCACGCTCGGCCACATAGGCGACCACCGCGGCGTTGGCCTCGTAGCCGACCCAGGGGTTGACCGCGATGTTGAACGTGCCGCAGGCCTTGCCACCTGCGGCACCGGAGGCGGCACTGCCCGCCGCCGAGGCGGCAGAGGTGGCCGTCTCACCGACCTTGGCCCCACCGCATCCGGTGAGCGCCAGCGCCATGGCGGCGCCGGCGACCAGCGCGCTCGCGCGAGCCGTCCTGAGTCCTAGCACGTGATCCAGCCTCCTCGAGAAGTTCCGTGAACGAGCACGTTCCCTACCGCCCGGGTCGCCCGGTGCGGCGCGCGGCCGCCTGGGTGATCCGGTCGAGCATGATGCCGAGCAGCACGATCGCCAGCCCCGCAGCCAACCCCTTGCCGAACAGCTGGCCCTGGGAGAACCCGGCCACGACGTCGTAGCCGAGCGCGCCCCCGCCGACCAGGCCGCCCATGACCACCATCGAGAGCACATAGATCAGGCCCTGGTTGGTGGCCAGGGTGAGCGCGGCGGAGGCCATCGGCAGCTGCACCTTGCGCACCACCTGCTGCGCGCTCGACCCGGCCGCCACCGCCGCCTCGACCGTGGTCTGGGAGACCCCGCGGATCCCGTCCGCGGCGATCTTGATCGCCACCGGCGCGGAGAAGACCAGCGCAGCGACGATGGCGCTGAACCGGCTGGGGTTGAACAGGGCGACCACCGGCACCAGGTACACGAAGGGGGGCATCACCTGGGCGGCGTCCAGGATCGGGCGGATCAGGCGGTCCGCGCGCCCGCTGCGGCCCATCCAGACCCCGAGCACCACCCCGAGGGCCACCACCAGCACCGTGGCCACCAGGGTCGAGGCCAGCGTGATCATGCTGTCCTCCCACAGCCCGGTCGCGACGATCAGGGCGAGGCAGATCGCGGCGGTGATCGCGGCCCGCACGCCGCCGAGGATCAGCCCGATCGCGGTGATCGCCGCGGCGGTGGCCCACCACGGACTGTCGGTGAGCAGGCTCTGCAACGGGTCGATCACCCATGAGGTGGTCACCGTCTGCAGGCCGCTGGTCAGCGCCGGGAAGGTGTCCTGCACCCAGGTGGTGGCGCCGCCGGCACCCTTGTTGATCAGCCGGCCCAGGTTCAGCGGGCTGTCGGCGCCCGGCGCCGGGAACTCGGCGGCCCAGACATAGGTGCGCGACAGATAGGCCGCGACCGCGGTGGCGATCGCGGAGACGATCAGGAGGGGCCGGCGCCAGGTGACCAGACGCCCGGCCAGGCCGACCCGGGGCGCGCGGGCCGTGCCCTCGGTGCGGGTGGCCATCGCGGTCGTCGTCCGGTCCAGCACGATGGCCAGGATCACCAGCGCGATGCCGGCGTTGAACGCCGTGCCGACATCGGTGCTCTCCAGCGCCTTGATCACGGTCTTGCCCAGGCCGGGCGCGTCGATCAGCGCCGCGATCGTGACCATGGCCAGGGCACCCATGATGGTCTGGTTGATCCCCAGCACGATCGTGCGCCGCGCCATCGGCAGCAGGACGTGGGTCAGCGTCTGCCACTGCGTGGACCCCAGGGACTGCGAGGCCTCCACCGTGGCCCGGTTGACCGACCGGATGCCGTGCGCCGTCAGCCGGATCGCCGGTGGCGCCGCGTAGACGAAGGTGACGATCACCGCCGAGGCCAGGCCGATCCCGAAGAACAGCGCCAGCGGGGTGAGGTAGACGAACGCGGGCATGGTCTGCATGAAGTCGAGCACCGGGGTGATCGCCCGGTTGAACCGGTCGCTGAACCCGGCCACCACCCCCAGCGGGATGCCGAACAGCAGCGCCACCAGCACCGCCGCCAGGGTCACCGCGAGGGTGTCCATCGCCTCGATGAACAGACCCTGCAGGCCCAGGACGACGAACCCGGCCGCCGTCAGCAGCGCCACCTTCACGTTGCCCAGCCAGCCGGCCAGGAACGTGAACAGCGCGGTCACCCCGAGCCAGCCCAGGGTGGGGATCACGTCGCCCTCGGCCGGGATGGCCATCAGATGCCGCAGCAGCGTGGTCAGCGCGTCCACCGAGACCCGGATCTGGTTGAAGACGTAGAGGAAGACCGGGGAACTGTTCCGGTTCGTGTCCACCCAGTCCCGGGCGTCGTTCAGCCGAAGGTGCAGGGCGTTGAGATCTGACGGCGCCAGGGGTAGGGTCTGCGTTCCGCGCAGCGCCAGCCGGAGCAGGAACCAGGCCAGCAGGACCAGGGCGATCTGGAGCAACCGGCCCGGACGACGTACCGCCGGGGCGGCCACGGCCGTGGCGGCCGTCATCTGGCGACGCTCCCCGAGGCAGCCGAGGCGACCGTCTCGGTGGAGGAGATCACACCGAAGATCTCCTCGTCGCCGACCATCCCGAGCAGCTCACCGTCCTCCACGATCCGGGCCGGCTTGCGCGCGGCCAGCACGGCGCGCAGGGCCTCGTGCACGAGCACGTCCTGGCTGAGCTCGGGGCCGTCCATGGGGTCCTCCGGCGTGGGCGGCCGCATGATCCAGCGCAGCGTGAGCACGTGGGAGCGGTTGACGTCCTGCACGAAGTCGCGCACGTAGTCGTCGGCCGGCGCACCGACCAACTCGTCGCCGGAGCCGATCTGGATCTGCGCGCCGTCCCGCATGATCATGATTCGGTCGCCGAGCTTGAGCGCCTCGGACAGGTCGTGGGTGATGAAGACCATCGTTTTGCCGACCTCGCGGTGCAGCCGGATGACCTCGTTCTGCATGTCCCGGCGGATCAACGGGTCCAGGGCCGAGAACGGCTCGTCGAAGAACATCACGTCCGGATCGACGGCCAGGGCACGGGCCAGGCCGACCCGCTGCTGCATGCCGCCGGAGAGCTGGTCGGGGTAGGAGGTCTCGTAGCCGCTCAGACCGACCAGCTCGATCACCTCCATCGCTCGCCTGGTCCGCTCCGACTTCCCGGTGCCGCGGATCTCCAGGCCGTAGGCGACGTTCTCGACCACCCGCCGGTGGGGCAGCAGTCCGAAGTGCTGGAAGACCATCGAGAACTTGTGGCGACGCAGTTCGCGCAGCCGCCTGAGGTCGGCCTTCATGATGTCTTCGCCCTCGAAGACCATCTGGCCCGAGGTGGGTTCGATCAGCCGGGTGAGACAGCGCAGCAGGGTCGACTTGCCCGAGCCGGACAGCCCCATCACCACGAACACCTCGCCGGGAGCGACGTCGAAGGCGACGTCACGCACAGCGGCCGTGCAGCCGGTGCGGTCGATCAGTTCACGGCGGGACAGGGCGGCGAGTTCTGGGGTGAGCGGGACCTTGGCGGCTCCCGGCCCGAACACCTTCCACAGGTCGCGGACGCTGATCACTGGGGGGGCGTCACCAACCTGCGGAACCTTCACGCCACCAGCCTCCCTCGACGATTGGGCGGATCACCCTCACTTGTGGCACTTCGTGTTGCGCATCGCGCACCGCATTGTTCAACGGGCAACAGAATCGACGCATCCGGCGACCGCCGTCAAGGTCTACCAGGAAGCCGCAGCCGCATCGTTAAGTTCCGGCGAAGTCCTCAGCCGAGAGGGGACTCGTGCCACCCGAGGCGATGCGACACCTCACGGGCCGCGGCGACCACCCGCGCAGCAACATCGGGCGTGCGCTCGGGCGTCAGCCGGAAGGTGGGTCCGGAGGCGCTGAGCGAGGCGGCCACCGCGCCGTCCGCCCCCATGATCGGGGCGGCGATCGCGGTCAGCCCCTCCTCCAGCTCGTCGACCGCCAGCGCCCACCCGCGCCCGCGCACCTCGTCGAGCTCATGGGTCAGCGCCTGCTCGTCGACCAGGGTGCGAGGGGTGTACCGACGCAGCGCCCGGGTCACCTCGGCGAGCAGGGAGGGCGCGGAGAAGGCGAGCAGGACCTTGCCGTTGGACGTCGCGTGCAGCGGGATCCGCTGCCCGGCCCAGTTGCGCAGGGCGAGCGCCGAGGGGCCGGACACCTGGTCGAGGTAGAGCGCCTCCAGCCCCGACAGCACCGCCACGTTGACCGTCTCCCCCACCGCCTGGGCCAGGCGGACGGCGACCGGCCGGCTCTCCTGCACCAGGTCCAGGCGCACCGTGGTCGCCCCGGCCAGGCGCAGCACGCCCACCCCGAGCCGGAACTTGCCCCGGTCGGAGACCTGCTCGACGAGGTCGTGCGCCTCCAGCGTGGCGACCAGGCGGAAGGCCGTGGACTTGTGCACCTGGAGATCATTGGCGATCTCGGTGACGCCGAGTTCACCGTGTCGGGCCAGGAGGGTGAGCACACTGAGGGCACGGTCGACCGACTGGACCAGACCCGATGACCCCGGCGTGTTGCTCATGGCGCACCAGTATGCGCGTTACGCACCACCCGCCTCAACGACGCCAGGAGCCCGGCGCGCCGACGAGCGAGGGGAGGCCTACCCCTGCGGCCCGGAGGTGTTCTGCACGATGCTGAGGGCGGCGCCGGTCGGGTCGGCGATCTGGGCCATCCGGCCGAAGGGCGTGTCCTCGGCCCCGCGGACGACGCTGCCGTCCAGCGCCACCACAGCGCCGAGCGCGGCGTCGACGTCCGTGACTCCCAGATAGAACTGCCACAGGGAGGGCACCTGCTCGGGCAGGAAGCTCGCGGCGTCCATGATCCCGGCCACCGCCGCGTCGCCCGTTCCCAGGGTGGTGTAGCGGAACTCGTCGGTGTCGCTCATGATCGACGTCTGCCAGCCGAAGGCGTTCTGGTAGAAGGCGACCGAGGCGGCGTAGTCCTTCGACAGGGTCTCGAACCACATCGGCGCGCCGGGCTCGCCGACCACTTCGAATCCCGCGAAGTCGCCCGACTGCCAGCCGCCGATCGCGGCGCCGGCGGGGTCGATCGCGTACATCATCGAGCCGCGGGGCCCGACCACCATCGGAGCCACGACCACCTGCCCACCGGCCGCGGTCACCGCGGTCGCCGCGGCCTCGGCGTCCTCGACCATCAGGTAGACCGACCACACATCGGGCATCGACGGGTCCTGCTTCGTCATCGCGCCGGCCACCGCGCGGCCGTCGAGGTAGATCATGTGATACCCGCCGAAGTCGGGCCCGGAGTCCTCGAAGGTCCAGCCGAACACGCCGGAGTAGAAGGCCTTCGCCTTCGTCAGGTCACTGGTGCTCAGGTCGATCCAGCACGGCGTGCCGGGGGCGTGTGCGTCGACTGCGGGCATGGCGAACACTCCTCACATCGTGGGTGCCCGCGCGGGCACACCGGGAGCAGACGCTAGCTCAGTCGCCGAGTTCGGCCCGGCGACGCGTCACGTACTCCGCCAGCTCGGCCCGGATCGACTCCTCCAGCGCAGGCTGCTCGTACTCGGCCAGCCTCTTGCGCCACACGTCGCCGGCGCGGGCCGCGGCGTCCTTGGCGCCGCCGCGCATCCACCGGTCGTAGTTGTCCGAGGAGGACAGGAACGGCCGGTAGAAGCAGGTGCGGAACCGCTCCATGGTGTGCTCGGCGCCGAGGAAGTGCCCGCCGTGGCCGACCTCGGCGTGCGCCCCGAACGCCAGGGTCTCCTCGGTGAACTCGATCGGGGTGAACTCGTGCTGCAGGATCTCCAGGATCTGCATGTCGATCACGAACTTCTCGTAGCAGGCGATCAGGCCGCCGTCGAGCCAGCCGGCGGTGTGCATGACCCAGTTGATGCCGGCCAGGAAGGTCGGCAGCATCGTCATCAGACCCTCGTAGGCGGCCTGGGCATCGGGCATCTGGGACGACGTGAGCCCGCCGCCCGAGCGCACCGGCAGCCCGAACCGGCGTGCGATCTGCCCCGTGCACAGCAGGCCCATCGCCGACTCGGGAGTCCCGAACTGCGGCGAACCGGACTGCATGTCGATGTTCGACAGGAACGACCCGAAGATCACCGGGCAGCCGGGGCGGATCAGCTGGGACAGCGCGATCCCGGTCAGCGCCTCGGCCATCTGCTGGGCCAGCGTGGCCGGGATCGACACCGGCGACATCGCCCCCATCAGCAGGAACGGAGTGATCACGACCGCCTGGTTGGCCTCGCTGTACTCGAACTGCGCATCGAGCATCCGGTCGTCCCAGCGCAGCGGCGAGTTGCAGTTGACCAGTGAGATCAGGGCCGGGGTGGCCTCGATCGCCGTCCGGCCGGCCTCGCGGCCCCTGCCGGCAGCGAAGAGGATCTCGGTCATCGCGATCGTGTCCCGGGCGTTCTCACCCGAGACCACGTTGCCCATTTAGATCTTGTCGGTCAGGGTCTGCAGCGCGTAGATCATGTCCAGGTGGCGGCTGTCCAGCGGAGCGTCGTTCGGCTCGCAGATCACCCCGCCGGCACTGTCCAGGGCCGAGAACGACTGCGCGAGACGGGTGAAGTTGCGGAAGTCCTCCATCGTGGCGTCGCGGCGCACCTCGCCCTCACGCACGAACGGCGGGCCGTAGACGCCGCTGAACACCATCGAGTCCCCGCCGATGTGCACGTTGTTGGCGGGATTGCGGGCCTGGACGTCGAACTCGCGGGGCGCCTTGGCCACCTGCTCGAGCAGGAAGTCGGGGTCGAAGAACACGTTCTGCCCGTCGACCTTCTGGCCGGCCGCGCGGAACAGGTCGAGCGCCCGGTCGGAGAGGAACTCGACCCCGATCTCCGACACCAGCCGCCGCCACCCCGAGTCGAGCACCGCCATCGACTCCTCGGAGAGGATCTCGTACCGCGGCATGGTGTTCCGGAACATGGGACCTCCAGATCGAACGGATCGAGCGGATCGAGCGGATCGAGCGGATCGCGGGGCCACCATCCCTTGACCCTCGGCGAGCGCTGATCCTACGCTTTCGGCGTGAAACACGGGTTCCACGATATGGAACAGTCCGGCACGGGCAGTCAGTCCGTCGACCGGGCTGCCGCGCTGCTCGACCTGGTGGTGAGCTCCTCCGCGCCGCGCTCCTTCACGTCCCTGGTCGAGGAACTGGGCCTGGCCAAGTCGACCACCTCCCGCCTGCTGCACGCCCTGGAGCGCAACCGCCTGGTGCAGCGCGACCGGAGCGGGTCGTTCCGGGCCGGAGCCATGTTCGCCGTCTACGCGGCCCGGCAGAGCGCCCTCGGCGATCTCGCCGACCTGGCCGAGCTCACCCAACCCACCCTGGACCGGCTGGCCGAGCAGACCGGCGAGACGGCGAACTTCGCCGTGGCCCGCGGCGACGGCGTGGTTCCGGTCGCCCAGGCCGACGGCCGGTTCCTGCTCGGTGCGGCCAACTGGGTCGGCATCGAGGTGCCGCCGCACTGCTCCGCGCTGGGCAAGGTGTTCTACGCCTACGACCGGCTCACCCCGCCGGACGGCGCCCTCGAGGCGCGCACGCCGTCCACCATCGTGACGGCCGGGGAGCTCTCGCGGGAGCTCGCCGACGTCCGCCGCCGTGGCTGGGCCGTCGCCTGGGAGGAGCTCGAGGTCGGGCTGGTCGCGGTCGCCGCCCCGGCGCGCGGCCCGGACGGCAGTGTGGTCGGCGCCCTGTCCGTCTCCGGCCCCACGGCCCGGATCCCCCGTGATCGCCTGGCCTCACTCGGAAAGCTCGTCGCCGAGCAGGCTGCCTCGGTGTCCACCATGCTCGGGTTCTCGCGAAAGGTAGGTGCAGCATGACCGATCTGACACCGGCAGATCTGTTGAAGGCCCTGTACGACGAGACGCTCGTCGGCAACAAGCCGCGTGTGCTGGAGCTGACCCAGCAGGGTCTGGCGAACGGCATGTCGCCGGACGCGTTGCTGTTCGAGGCGCTCATCCCCTCACTGGAGGAGGTCGGCGCCCGGTTCGAGCGCGGGGACTTCTTCGTGCCGGAGATGCTGATCGCCGGCAAGGCGATGAGCGGCGCGCTCGACGTGCTGCGACCGTTGCTCGCCGACACCGGCGCCGAGACCGTCGGCACCTTCCTGATGGGCACGGTCAAGGGCGACGTGCACGACATCGGCAAGAACCTGGTGAACATCATGCTCGAGGGCGCCGGCTTCCAGGTGATCGACCTCGGGGTGCAGGTGGCGCCGGAGAAGTTCATCGCCGCGATCGAGGAGCACAAGCCCGACGTGGTCGGCTTCTCGGCCTTCCTCACCACCACAATGCCGATGTTCAAGGCCAACATGAACGCGCTGGAGAAGGCCGGCCTGCGCGACCAGGTGATCGTGATGGTGGGTGGGGCGCCGGTCACCCAGGAGTACGCCGATGCCGTCGGCGCCGACGGCTACGCGGCCGACGCGGCGACCGCCGTCCGCCGGGCCAAGGAACTGATCGAGCAGCGCCGCGCCGCGGTCGCCGTCTGATCGTCGCTCGATCGTCGTTCTCTGACCGTCGTTCTCTGACGGTCGCTTTCTGATCATCGTCACCGAAGAAGGGATGTCCATGCACACCGTGCTTCGCTCGGCCAGCCGCGAGGTCGTGATCGGGTCCGACCAGCCGTTCTGCATCATCGGCGAGCGGATCAACCCGACCGGGCGACCCAAGTTCCAGGCCGAACTGCGGGCCGGGGACCTGCACCGCGTGGTCGAGGACGTACACGCCCAGGTGGCGGGCGGGGCGATGATGCTCGACGTCAACATGGGGGTTCCGCTCGCCGACGAGGCCGCCCTGCTGTCCGAGGCGATCACGCTGATCCAGTCGCTGACCGATCTGCCGCTGTGCATCGACTCCTCGGTGGTCGAGGCCCTGGACGCCGGGCTCGCCGCCTACCAGGGCAAGGCGCTGGTGAACTCGGTGACCGGGGAGACCGAGCGGCTGGAGGCGATCCTGCCCCTGGTGAAGAGGTACGGCGCCGCGGTGATCGCGCTCCCGAACGAGGAGGACGAGATCCCCGAGGACCCGGCCAAGCGGCTGGAGATCACCCGCAAGATCGTCGAGGTGGCCACGAAGGAGTACGGGATCCCGATCGAGGACATCGTGATCGACCCGCTGGCGATGCCGGTCGGGGCCAACCACGAGTACGGGAAGTGGACCATGCAGGCGATCTCGATGATCCGGGACGAGTTCGACCTGAACATGACCGTCGGGGCCGGCAATGTCTCCTTCGGCATGCCCGGCCGGCATGCCCTGGGCGCCGCCTTCCTGCCGATGGCGATGCACAGCGGGCTGACCAGCGCGATCATGGATTCCCGCACCCCGCAGATGGTCGAGGCGATCAAGGCCGCCGACCTGATGATGGGCAACGACGAGTGGGGCGCGAACTGGATCGCCGCCTTCCGGGCCAAGCAGAAGGCCGCCGAGGCGGCGGCCGCCGCGGCGCAGGGGTGAGCGCGGCCGGCGACCCGGGGCGCCAGCAGTACCTGCGCGAGGGACTGCTCGGCGAGTATTCGGGGGCGCC
>JBAPWU010000268.1:0-9292 GCA_049283855.1 Kineosporiaceae bacterium | reverse complement strand
CATCTACATCGACGAGGTCGACAAGATCGCCCGCAAGAGCGAGAACCCGTCGATCACCCGTGACGTGTCCGGTGAGGGCGTCCAGCAGGCACTGCTGAAGATCCTGGAGGGGACGACGGCGTCCGTGCCCCCGCAGGGCGGCCGCAAGCACCCGCATCAGGAGTTCATCCAGATCGACACCACGAACGTGCTGTTCATCGTGGGCGGTGCCTTCGCCGGGCTCGAGCAGATCATCCAGAGCCGGGTGGGCAAGCGGGGCATCGGTTTCGGCGCCCAGTTGCACACCCGCCGCGAGGACGTCGACACCTACTCCGAGGTCATGCCGGAGGACCTGCTCAAGTTCGGCCTGATCCCCGAGTTCATCGGCCGGCTCCCGGTGATCACGACGGTGACCCATCTCGACCGGGAGGCCCTGGTCTCCATCCTCACCGTGCCGAAGAACGCACTGGTCAAGCAGTACCAGCGGATGTTCGAGATCGACGGGGTCGAGCTCGAGTTCAGCGACGATGCGCTGCAGGCGGTCGCCGACCAGGCGATCCTGCGCGGCACCGGCGCACGTGGCCTACGCGCGATCATGGAGGAGGTCCTCCTCCCGGTGATGTTCGACGTGCCGAGCCGGGACGACGTGGCGCGGGTCCTGGTCAGTCGCGAGGTCGTGCTGGAGAACGTCAATCCGACACTGGTGCCGCGCGAAGCACCCAGCCGCAAGCCCCGTGCCCCGCGCGAGAAGTCCGCCTGACACACTTTCGGGCATGATGCCCTCCCCCCTGCGCGCCGTCGTCACCGGGGCCAGCAGCGGAATCGGTGCCGCCACCGTCCGCGCCCTCCGCAGCAGTGGCTGGTCGGTGCTCGCCGTCGCCCGGCGCGCCGAACGCCTCGAGGCCCTCGCTGCCGAGACCGGCTGCGAGGTCTGCGTCGCCGACGTGACCGCAGCGGACGACGTGGCCCGGATCGCCGAGGCCGCCGGCCTGTGTCACGTCCTGGTCAACAATGCCGGGGGAGCCCTCGGGTCCGAGACCGTCGAGGCCGGCAGGGTGGAGGACTGGCGCACGATGTTCGAGGTCAACACGATCGGGGCCCTGCGCCTCACCCAGGCCCTGCTCCCCGGGCTGCGGTCCGGCGGCCGCGGGGACATCGTGTTCATCACCTCGACCGCAGCACTGATCACCTACCCCGGAGGGGCCGGCTACAGCGCCGCCAAGCACGCCGAGGGCGCCATTGCCCGTACCTTGCGCCTGGAACTGGTCGGTGAGCCCATCCGGGTGATCGAGATCGCACCCGGCATGGTCAAGACCGACGAGTTCGCGCTCACCCGCTTCCGGGGGGATGCCACCACGGCCGAGGCCGTCTACGCCGGGGTGCGCGAGCCGCTGACCGCCGAGGACATCGCCGCGTGCGTGGCCTGGACGCTGACCCTGCCGCACCACGTCAACATCGACCTCCTCGTGGTGCGGCCCCGGGCCCAGGCCGCCCAGCACCTGGTGGCCCGCGAGGCGGACTGACAGCGGTGTTTGTTGAGGGCTCCGACACTCCAGCACTCCTGCTCTTGTGCCGATGGGTCCAGGAGGCAAGCCTTGACGAACGCGCGCACGAGCCCTGAAGGGACCATGGATGGCGACCGTCGGACTGCGGCGCCCTACGTGGGCGAGTGCAGTTCGCGGCCTGGGCTGGGTTTCGTGGTTGATTCCCGTGGCGGGCCTGGCAGCAACATCTGTGGTGCCCACGGATGACACCGGTGAGGTGCCGAGTGCCCTTCTGACGGCCACGTTGGGCACGTTCTTCCTCGTCATGTTGGTGCGGCTGCTCATCGTCGCCGGCCTCCTGCCCGCCCGACGGCCCGCTCTCTGGTGCCTCTCCGCGGGTGTTCTGCTGTGGGCAGCCGGAGCGGCCACGCTGAACGCCAGCGGTCAGCCTGCTGGCGTCACGTTCCCGGCTCCCGGCGAAGGGCTGTTCCTTCTGGCCTACACCGGATTGGCCGCGTTCGTCCTGGTCGACCTGTCCACCCGGAATCGCGCCACCCCGGGCATGTGGCTGGAGATGCTGGTCATCTGCGGTGGCGCATTCTGCTTGGCGGGGATCCTGCTCGTCACCCCGTTGGCGCCCGTCTTCGGGCGTCAAGGCGTGCCCCTGCTGGTGGCACTGCTCTACCCGCTGTTGGACGTCGCGCTCCTCGTGCTGGTCTCAGCACAGGTGGTTCTGCGGATGCGTCCCGCATCGACGACCACGGCGACGCTCCTGGCCGGACTCGTGCTGCTGCTTGTGGCGGACACCAGTCTGGTCGCCAACCTGTCAGCGGGTACCTACAGCTATGGCCTGATTCTGGACCTCGTCTGGTGTGCCGCATTCCTCTTGATCGCCGCTGCGGCTGTCAGGCCTCAAGCGCCCTGGGTGGAGACCCGCCTGACCCGTCGATTCGGCGGCTACGGCGTGGTGGGTGCCTCGGCGGTTGCCGTCACTGTCCTGGTCTTCCAGCCGATGGGAGAGGCTCGGCTGTACGTCGTCATCCCCGCGGTGGTCACTCTCGCCGCGGCCGGTGTGCGGCTCGTGCTCGCCCTTCGTGAGGCCCACGGTGCGGCCGAGGCATTCCGTCTCTCCCAGACCGACGACCTGACCGGGCTGCCGAACCGCCGCTCGGTCATCGCCCGTCTCAAGAGGGACCTGGCCACGCCACGGCCGATCGCGCTGCTGCTGCTGGACCTCGACGGCTTCAAGGAGGTCAACGACAGCCTGGGCCACGCGGCGGGAGATGCCATGCTGCGCACGGTCGCCACCAGGATTCGATTCGCCCTGCCTGCCCGGGGACTGGTGGCCCGGCTCGGCGGAGACGAGTTCGCCATCGTCCTGGATGAAGACGACGACCTGAAGCTGCATGAGCTGGCGCAGTTGGTGCGCGACGTCGTCCGCAAGCCGGTCCGCATCGACGGCCTGGAACTGGCGATCTCCGGCTCCATCGGGATCACGACACGTGCGGACGGCGACAGCGGGCCAGGAGACTTCCTGCGGCGGGCGGACGTCGCCATGTACAGGGCGAAGCACGGCCGCCACGGCGTGCTCGCCTATGACGCCGATCGGGACGAGTTCTCCTGGCAGCGGCTGAGGATCGCATCCGACCTTCGCGAGGGCATCGCGGCTGGGCAGTTGGAGGCCTGGTATCAGCCGCAGATCGACGCCCTGACGGCAGAAGTGTGCGGTGTCGAGGCTCTGGTGCGCTGGCGTCACCCGAGTGACGGTCTGATTCCTCCTGGTGCATTCCTACCGGTCGCCCGCCGTGGCGGGTTGATGTCGGCGCTGTCAGAGGCCGTCATTCGGCTGGTGGTCGAGGATGCGCACCGCTGGCAGGCGGCAGGGCATACCTTCCCTGTGGCGATCAACATCGCCCCGCCGGAGCTGCTCAACGGACCTGTGCTGGGACGGCTCTTCCATGAGGCGGCGTCGGCGGGCCTCGCCCCGGAGTCGATCGTCGTCGAGGTCACCGAGGACTCCTTCATCGCCGAGCCCGCGCGTGCACGCGAGGTGATCGAGGACATCCGCCGGCATCGCCTCCAGGTCTCCATCGACGACTACGGCACCGGGTTCTCCTCGCTCGCCTATCTGCGAGATCTGTCGGTCCAGGAGCTGAAGATCGACCGGTCCTTCGTCGCCGCTCTGCGTGAAGACCCCCGCAGCCGCATGATCGTCGCCACCACGAATCAGATGGCCCACGGCCTGGGTTTGCGGACGGTCGCCGAGGGGGTCGAAGACCAGGAGACTGCCCAGGAACTCGTGGCCCTGGGGTTCGACGTTCTCCAGGGCTACCACTTCGCCCGCCCGATGCCAGCATCCGAGGTGACCCAATGGGTTGCCCAGTGGACAGCGCAGACCACCAGACCAACCTGAGCTCTGCGCCCGCCTCACTCCGTCGCGCACCGGCTCAGGCTGAGCGGCGCCAGTGTCTGTGAAGCAGGAGTGAATCCCCTCGTGGGAGGGCAATCCCGTCCAACCCCACGCCGAGAGAGATCAGGCGATAGGCGTCGGGGGCCTCGCGACGCTGTCGGTCCACCAGTTCCGCGAGGTGCGCGTAGACGGGAATGCATGCAGGCGACCCCATGTACGGCTCGGAACGCGTCCCTGGAAGTGCATGGATCATCAGGCCCGCGGCGGCGAGCAGCGACCGAACGCGTCTGTCCGTGATCGCCACAACCGAACTGATGCCGTTGGCGTGAGCCGCTGCGATCACGGTGTGGTACATGGCCGCAGCCACCACGCGTCCGCCGCCCCCGAGCTCAGGGCGTACCCCCAAGGTGGCGAAGTCCCAGGTGGTCTGCAGATCCAGTCCGGCCAGTTCCGCCGAGCGCAGGCCGTCGACGCTCCAGGGCGGCGCAGAGAGGTCGGAGATCGTCTTCGGGACGAGAGCGCTCGGCGTGATGATCCGCGCGAACCCCACCACGCCCTTGTCCGCGTGCAGCACGGAGATGAACACCGTGCTGGCCTCGTAGGCCCCATAGGCCTCGCGCAGGGATTCCTCGGTGTCTCCGTACCAGCGGCCCAACACGTCGAGCTCGCATCTGCGGGTCTCGGTCTCGAGGTTGCCGTCGACATCGACCAGGACACGCATCGTCGATTCTCTCACCCAGAATGCCCCTTTGGTCCGTATACACATCGAGCACTGATCGTAGGTGATCCATTGCACAACGTATAGGCGTGGGGTGCCGCTCAAGAGGTCGCGGCACGCACCTCGGCAGTGATGGTGTCCACCGCCAGGTCCACCTCGTCCAGATGAGTGCGGAACGAACCCACTGCGACCCGCAGGAAGACGTGGCCGTCCAGGCGGGTCGGGGTGACGTAGACGGTGCCCGCCTGCTGGAGTCGGCGCGTCAACTCGATGTTGAACGCGTCGACGTCTCCCGAGCGGGGAAGGGCGCGGAACGCCACGATGGCGAGGTCGGGGGCGGGCCCGGTCTCGATCAGCGGGTCGCAGGTCAGCCGCTGATGCACGTGTCGTGCCAGCAGCAGCTTCTCCGACAGCGCCGCGGTGAACGCCTCGGCGCCGGCCAGTTGCAGAGGCAACCACAGGCCCAGTGCGCGGAACGGCCGGGTGAGCTCCGGGGAGAGATCCGCCGCCGAGAGCGACTGTGCGTCCAGGTCGAGGTCGCGGTCGAGGTAGGCGGCATCGGCGGCGAAGGACTCGGCCAGCCTGCGCCCTTCGTGGATCAGAACGGCTCCGGTCCCGTAGGGCAGGAAGAGGGTCTTGTGCGGGTCGACGACGAGGCTGTCCGAGCGATCCATGCCGCCCAACACGGCCCGTCCCTCGGGGCAGGCGGCGTAGAGACCGCCGTAGGCGCCGTCCACGTGCAACCACAGCCGCTCGGTGGCGGCGAGGTCGGCGAGGTCGGCCAGCGGGTCGACCGAGCCCGTGTTCACCGTGCCGGCGGTCGCGGCGAGAAGCCAGGGCAGAAGCCCCGCGGATCGATCCGCGGCGATCGCCTCGCTCAGGTCAGCGGGTCGCATCCGGCGCCCGGCGTCGATGCCGATCCGGCGCCGGACCACCGAGCTCAGCCCGCACAGGCGCAGAGCCTTGTCCAGGCAGAGGTGCGTCTCCGATGTGCTGTAGACGACCGACGACGCAATCCGGTCCGCGACCACCTCCGCGTGATCCCGGGCGGTGGCGATGGCGGTCACGGTGGCGAGGCTGCCACCCGAGGTCAGCACACCGAGGGCCTGCTCCGGGTAGCCCACCGTGTCTGCCAGCCACCGCACGATCACCGCTTCGAGGGCGGCAGCGCCCGGGCTGATCTCGGCCAGCCCCGAGTACCGGTTCGACACCCCGGCCAGCAGCCCGGCGAGTGCGGAGTGGAAGAGGCCGCCTGCCGGCACGTAGCCGAGATAGCGGGGCGAGGTCACGCTGACGCCGGTGTGCTCGACGGCGGCGGCGAGCAGCCCCAGCGTGTCATCGACGGCGCGCGGGCGTGCGGGGACTCCGGCCCGGGCCAGAGCGGCCGCCGCGCCGTCGTCCGGCCGGTAGGTGGGCTCCCGGTCCACCCCGGCCAGGAAGGCCTGAACGTGCGCGGCCACCTGCTCCAACAGTTTGGCGCGCTCGTCCGGGCCTGGGTCGAGCGACAGACTGAGGCGTTCGAGTTCACGCAGCCGCTCCGTGCTCACGGGATCTGTCATCCCAGCCTCCTTCTGACACCTGTCGTGGGGCGCCTACCGAAAGTCACCACACGGAGGTCCGGATGCGGCTGAGCGACACCTGGGCGCCGAGGTGTTGGAGGGAGCCGACGGGCAGGTCCTGGACAGGTCGAGCACCTCCCCGGCCAGGCCGCAGCCTACGACCTGGTCATCGCCTCCCACCTGCTCGACCGGGTGCACGACCCCGGTCAGGTGCTGCAGGCCCTGATGGCCGTGGTCGCCCCCGGCGGGTCGTTGATGCTGAGCTGCGCCGTCGACGTCCGAGGCACCTGGCCCCACCACCGGTGCTGGTCGTCCGGGCCCGCCGCGGGTTTCCGTAGACTCAGGGCATGTCCGAGACCGCCTCCGCGCCCGCGCGCCCCGCCACCACACTGCCGTCGACCTTCGTGCCGGCGCAGGTAGAGGGTCCGCTGTACCAGCGCTGGGTGGAGCGCGGGTACTTCACCGCGGACGTCGGGAGCGACAAGCCCGCCTACTGCATCGTGATCCCGCCGCCGAACGTGACCGGGAGCCTGCACCTGGGCCATGCCTTCCAGCACGCCCTGATGGACGCGCTGACCCGGCGCCGCCGGATGCAGGGCTACGAGGCGCTCTGGCTCCCCGGGATGGACCATGCAGGCATCGCCACCCAGACCCTGGTCGAGCGCCAGCTGGCCGAGACCGAGGGCAGGAGCAAGCACGACTACACCCGCGAGGAGTTCGTCGCCAGGGTGTGGCAGTGGAAGTGCGAGTACGGCGGCAGGATCCTCGGCCAGATGCGCCGCCTCGGCGACGGGGTCGACTGGACCCGCGAGCGCTTCACCATGGACGAGGGCCTCTCCCACGCCGTCCAGACGATCTTCAAGCGACTCTACGACGACGGCCTGATCTACCGGGCCGAGCGCATCATCAACTGGTGCCCGCGCTGCCAGACCGCGCTCAGCGACATCGAGGTCGAGCACTCCGACGACGACGGCGAGCTGGTCTCGATCCGCTACGGCGACGGCGAGGCCTCGGTCGTGGTGGCCACCACCCGGGCCGAGACGATGCTCGGTGACACCGCCGTCGCCGTCCACCCGGACGACGAGCGGTACCGGCACCTGATCGGCACCGAGGTGTCGCTGCCGTTGACCGACCGCCGGATCCCGATCGTGGCCGACGACCACGTCGACCCGGCGTTCGGCACCGGCGCGGTCAAGGTGACCCCGGCGCACGACCCGAACGACTTCGAGATCGGCCAGCGGCATCACCTGCCCTCGATCACCATGCTGGACGAGCGCGCCGTGGTGACCACTCCGGGTCCCTTCGAGGGCATGGACCGGTTCGAGGCCCGGCCCGCCGTGGTCGCGGCGCTGCGCGAGGAGGGCCGGATCGTCGCCGAGAAGCGGCCCTACCTGCACGCGGTCGGCCATTGCCAGCGGTGCCAGACCGTGGTCGAGCCGCGGTTGTCGTTGCAGTGGTTCGTCAAGGTCGCCCCGCTGGCCCGGGCCGCGGGCGACGCGGTGCGCGACGGGCGGGTGACGATCCACCCGGCCACGATGGAGCAGCGGTACTTCGACTGGGTCGACAACATGCACGACTGGTGCATCTCTCGACAGCTCTGGTGGGGGCACCGGATCCCGGTCTACTACTCACCCGAGGGTGAGCAGATCTGTCTCGGCCCGGACGAGGAGCCCCCGGCGGGGTGGACCCAGGACGGCGATGTCCTGGACACCTGGTTCTCCAGTGCGCTGTGGCCGTTCTCGACCCTGGGCTGGCCCGAGGACACCGCCGATCTGCGCCGGTTCTATCCGACCGACGTGCTGCTCACCGGCTACGACATCATCTTCTTCTGGGTGGCCCGGATGATGATGTTCGGCCTGTACGCGATGGACGGCGTGGCGCCGTTCCACACCATCGCGCTGACCGGGCTGGTGCGTGACCAGCACGGCCGGAAGATGAGCAAGTCCAAGGGGAACGTGGTCGACCCGCTGGACTGGATGGACGCCTACGGCGCCGACGCGCTGCGGTTCACCCTGGCCCGGGGCGCGAACCCGGGCACCGACGTGCCGATCGGCGAGGAGTGGGTGGCGGGCAGCCGCAACTTCTGCACCAAGCTGTGGAACGCCACCCGGTTCGCCCTGCTCAACGGCGCCACCGTCTCCGGCCCGCTCCCGGAGGTCTCCGAGCAGTCGGTGGTGGACCGGTGGATGCTGTCCCGCCTGGCCGCGGTGACCGCCCTGGTCGAGGCCGCCTACGACGACTTCCAGTTCGCCAGGCTCTCCGACGCGCTCTACCACTTCGTCTGGGACGAGGTCTGCGACTGGTACCTGGAGCTGGCGAAGCTGCCGTTCAAGGAGGGCGGGGCCGCCGCCGACGTCACCCGGCGGGTGCTCGGGGAGGTGCTGGACGCCGTCCTGCGCCTGCTGCACCCGGTCACCCCGTTCGTCACCGAGGCGCTGTGGACCGAGCTGACCGCGCGGGAGTCGCTGGTGGTGGCCCCCTGGCCGGTCGCTGCCACCGAGCGCCTGGACGCCGCCGCCGAGGCCGAGGTGATCGCTCTGCAGGAGTTGGTCACCGAGGTGCGCCGGTTCCGCTCCGACCAGGGGCTGCCCCCCGGCAAGCGGGTCCCGGCCCGGGTCGCCGGCCTGCCGCCGACCCTGGCCGCCCACGAGGCGGAGATCCGCGCCCTGGCCACCCTGAACCCCGCCGGGCCGGACTTCGCCAGCTCCTCCACCTTGACCGTCGGCGGCGTGCTGATCGACCTCGACCTGCACGGCGCGATCGACGTGGAGGCCGAGCGCAAACGCCTCGACCGTGACCTGGCCGCGGCCCGCAAGGACCTGGCCCAGGCTCAGGCCAAGCTCGGCAACGCCCAGTTCCTGGCCAAGGCACCCGACCAGGTGGTGACCACGATCCGCGGCCGCGCCGTCCGTGCCGAGACCGACATCGCCCGCCTCACCACCTCCCTCGCCGCGCTTCCGCCCGGCTGAGCCACCCGCCCGGGCGGGTGCGGGCGAGCAGGAGGGCGACGGCGGCCGTGGTCCCGGCGGCGGCGGTGACGAAGCCGAGCTCGGCGCTGCGGTGGTAGAGCGGGAGGCAGATCAGCGGGGCCAGGGCGGACCCGAGGAACTGCCAGGCCAGGGCCGTCGACGTGGCTCCGGCC
>JBAPWU010000267.1:0-8443 GCA_049283855.1 Kineosporiaceae bacterium | reverse complement strand
GCCGCGTTCCGTCGCGAACTGGCCGAACGGACCCGCAGGACCGCATCGGCGGGGGGGATCGTCGCCTTCGTCGCCGTCCTGGGCTGGAGCTGGTTCGACCGGCTCCTGGAGCCGGGCCGTGCCCCGGCGTTCCTCGAGGTGCGACTGCTGGTCTGCCTCGTCATCGCGCTGACCTGGGCGGCGCTCGCCTCCGGACGTGCTCGCGGCCGGCGAGCGGAGCTCGCGACCCTGGTGATGGTCTCGGCGATCCAGGCCGGGATCGCCTGGATGCTGCCCCGCGTCGAGAACGCCCTTCCGGCTTACCTGCTCGGGTTCACTCTGTGCCTGTACGGGTCGGCGCTGTTCATCGAATGGCGCCGGCGGTACGTGCTGGCCGTCACCGCCATCAGCTGGATCGCCCTCGGCGTCGCCGGCGTCACGGCCCCCGCCCCGCTCAGCGGCGCGGACCTCGCGATCACCGCCTTCTACCTCGGGACCGCCTCGGCGATCTCGCTGGTCGGCCAGCACCTGCGTCACCGAACGTCCTGGCGCGAGTACCGCGCCCGGACCGAGGCCGAACGAGCACGTGCCGAGGCCGAACTGGCGCGTGCCGACGCCGAGCGCGAGCGCGAGCGCAACCTCCACCTGATCGCCCAGCTCGAGGATCTCAGCCGCCACGACGCCCTGACCGGGATCGCGAATCGCCGGGTCTTCGACGAGACACTGGAGCGAGAGCTCGCCCGCGCCGCCCGGGACGGCTCCTGCGTGGGGTTGATCCTGCTCGACCTGGACCATTTCAAGCGCCTGAACGACACCCACGGGCACGTGGCCGGCGACCAGGCGCTGTGCGCGGTCGCCGAGGCGCTCGCTCGCCATGTGCGCACCGGGGACCTGGCCGCCCGGTACGGGGGTGAGGAGTTCGCGGTCGTCCTGCCGGGGGTGGCATCGTCAGAGATCGCGGCGGTCGCGGACGGACTCCGTCTGCGCATCGCCGGGCTGTCCCTCCCCTCGGCGGTGACCCGGCCGGCGCGGGTGACGGTCAGCGCCGGCGCGGCGACCTTCCCCGAGCACGCCGCCACCGCCGCCGACCTCATCCGGGCCGCCGACCTCGCGCTGTACGCCGCCAAGGCGGCCGGTCGCGATCGGTCCCGGCTCGCGCCCACGGCACAGGCGGCGCAGTAGCCGGACGGTGGTATCGGCGCAGGGGCCATGCCTGTCGCTCAAGGACTCCTTGGGCGTGTCGATCAGTCAATAAGTCATTGGTCATCGATCGCCCTGTCGGGCGGCCCGTCCCGGGCTGAAGGGGGTCCTTCCGCCGCGACCCACCTGGCCAGCGCCTCAGATCGCGCGGAGGTGGGGTCGGACGGGTGCGACGGTCGCTAGGCGGGGGTGTTGGGAGCGATAGCCGTTGAGCCATGGGGTGAGGTCGTCGGCGGGCATGGGCCGGGCGAGGTGGTAGCCCTGAACGGCAGTACATCGGAGGTGGGCGAGTTGGTCCCAGGCGTCTTGGTCTTCGACGCCCTCGGCGACGACGTCCAGGGAGAGGTTGGCGGCCAGGTCGCTGATGCTTCGCACGATGAGCAGGTCGCTGGCGTCGTGGGCGACGTTGGTGACGAAGCTGCGGTCGATCTTGACTTCGTGCACCGGGAGGCGGCGTAGGTAGGACAGGGAGGAGTATCCGGTGCCGAAGTCGTCGACGGAGAGCCTGACGCCGGCGGAGCGGAGGGTTTCCAGGACGGCGATGGCTTGGTCGGGGTCGTTCATGACGCTGCCTTCGGTGATCTCGAGGGTGAGCCGTGAGGGCGGCACTCGGTATCGGCGAAGGGTGGCCTCGATCGTTGGCAGCAGCCGGACGTCGAGCAGGCTTCGGGGGGAGAGGTTGACCGAGACCTTCAGGTCGTGTCCGGCGTGCCGCCAGCGGGCGGCGGCGGCGACGGCCTGGTCCAGGACGGTGTTGGTCATCGCGCGGGTGAGCCCGTGCCGCTCGGCCAGGTCCAGGAACTCCCCCGGCGACAGGGTGCCGAGCCGGGGGTGGTCCCAGCGGATGAGCGCTTCGACGCCGTAGACCTCTCCCGTGGCCGTGCGGGCCTGGGGTTGGACGTGGATGGTGATCTGCTGGCGGGTGATCGCCTGGCGGAGTTCGGCGAGCAGGGCGATCCGGGCCGCCCCGCCGGTCTCCGGTCCGCCCGGTCGGGTATCGGCAGGGTCGTGGTGGGCCGCCACAGCGTGGGCGGTGTCGTCGTAGAGGCGGATGCCGCCGTCAGTGGCCTTGGCCGCGTACATGGCCTCGTCGGCGCAGCGCAGCAGGGAGGTGGCGGTGCGGGCGTGACCGGGGGCCAGGGCGACCCCGATGGAGGCGTCGACGGTGACCTCGATGCCGTCTAGGTGCAGGCTGTGGACGATGGAGCGGTAGATCCCCTCGGCCACCGCGTGGGCGGCCTGAGGGGTGGCCGCCTCTGGGACCAGGACGGCGAACTCGTCGCCGCCGAGCCTGGCCACGGTCGCCTGTGGGCTGGCGACCGCTCGAAGCCGGTCCGCGACGTGCACGAGCAGGGCGTCACCGGCGTAGTGGCCGAGCGAGTCGTTGATCTCCTTGAACCCGTTGAGGTCGAGCAGCAGGATCGCGAACCCGCTGGTGGGACGGTCGTCCAGGGCGACGATGGCGTGGTCAAGGCGATCGCGGAACTTGGCGCGGTTGGCCAGCCCGGTCAGGACGTCGTGCAGCGCGTCGTGGCGGAGCTGGTTGAGCAGGTGGCCGTTGCGCAGGGCCAGAGCCGCCTGATTGGCCGCGGTCTCCAGGACCGGGATGTCGGTGGCCAGGAACGCCCGGACGTGGCCCATCCGATCGGCCACCATGAGTGTGCCCAGGATCCCGGAGTCATCGCGCAACGGCACCACGATCGCCTCCTGGTGGCCCACGGCGAGGAGCCGGGCGTCGCGGTGGCCGCGGGGCAGCAGCAGGGGGGCGCCGTCGGCCATGACCGAGGCCCACCGTCCCGGGTGGCCCGTTGGGTGGGGGGGCCGCTCGATGACCTGGGCGCAGCCCTGGGGCATGGTCCACCGCCGGTCGGGGAGCTCGCCACCTCCCAGGAGAACGACCTCGGCGGTCTCAGCCCGCAGCAGTTCCCTGGTCCCGGTCAGCACGCTGTGCAGAACGGTCTCGATCTGATCAGCCTGGGTGACGGACCGGCCGAAGTCGTAGAGCCCGGCCAGGCTGACGTGGCGGTCCTTGAGCCTGGCGTGGGCCTGGTAGCCGACGACGAGCGCTCCGCCGACCACCAGCAGGGGCACCGCGATCCGTGGGTCGGCGTGCAGGGCGGCGACCGCCACCAGCCCCACGCATCCCACGATCGCCGACAAGGGCGGGTAGTCCAGTAGCTCTGCCCGCAGGTCGCCGATGGCGACGTCACCCTCGTGCAGGGCGACGACCACGAGCACGAGGAGTCCGTCCAGCGCTCCAGCGGCCGCCACGGCCGCGATCGCGCCGATCCACGCCCGGATCCCGAACTCGGCCTGGGACCCGCTGACCACATGCATGGCGAACACGGTCACGCTGACCCCGAAGACCCGCAGCGCGGTGTTGAACAGCGCCTTGACCGGCGGTTGGCGCTTGACCACGAGATACACCGGCACCGCGGCCACAAGCACCGCCACCATCATCTCTACCGGACTGGCCAGGAACAGGCCCACCACCAGCGGGACCTCGCTGACCGAGATCGCCTGCGCCTCGCGGCGGACCTGGACGTGGAAGACCGCGACCTCGGCCACTGCGAACAGCGGCGCGAGCACCCACCACGAGAGCCGCGGCGCCAGGACCGATCCGGGCGCACCCGCCTCGACCAGGCGCCACAGCAGGGCCGAAACCGCGACCAGGACGACGATGATCACCGTCACCCCCACTCTCGGGGTGGGCCTGCGAACCCCACGCACCGGCGATCACCTCCTCTCCGCTTCGTGCGGACCTGACCGCTGCGCAGCGCCTGGCCCCGCCGGGGGGGCATGGCCAGACGATGGATCAGCGCCGCGTGTGACCCGACCCGCCGTCGTCGGGCTGGTGCGCTTCCTCGCGAACTCGGTGCGTCCTGTGTGTTGTCTGTCGGGTGCCCAGCCGTGGTGTTGAGCTGTTTGGGCCGGTCAGGTCCAGCTGCCGCCGGCCCAGGTGCTTCCGGACCAGGAGGAGCCGGACCAGGAGGAGCCGGACCAGGAGGAGCCGGACCAGGAGCTGCCGGACCAGGAGATGCCGGACCAGGACTTGCCGGCCCAGGAGGAGCCGGCCCAGGAGGAGCCGGCCCAGCTGGAGCCGTTCCAGGTGCCGCCGGCCCAGCTGCTGCCGGTGGCTTCGAGGGCGGCCAGGGTGATGGTGTTGACCGGCGTGCCGAAGATGTCCTTCTCGCCGGTCAGGACGACGCCGTTGGCGGTGAGGTGGTCGCTCCCGCGGGCGGCTTCGAGGGTGCCGGTGCCGGTGGGGTTGGTGAACTTCTGGGTGTAGCTGACGGGCGCCTTGGTCGCGAGGGCGGTCAGGTTGATCTCGCCGGCGCCTTGAGCCTGGCTATCGGCGCCGGGGACCTTAATGGCGTTGCTGGTGATGAATCGTTTGACCTGGTCGGGGGTCAGGGTGGGGTACTTCTGCAGAATCAGCGCGATGGTGCCGGAGGCGACCGCGGCGGCCTGGGAAGTGCCGGAGCCGCGGAAGTAGCGGGCGTCGATGACGCCTTCGGGGTGGGTGGCGTCGAGGTAGCTGTTGGGGACCCGCAGGCCTTGCAGGTGGGAGCCGGCCGCGACGAAATCGGGGTTCTTGCACTGGGAGCCGCAGCCGGCCGAGCTGGCCGAGTACGCGCCCATCTGGTCGTCGCTGAAGGAGCTGGTGCCCATCGGGTCGTAGCCGCCGACCCCGACCACGTACGGGTTGTACGCCGGGGAGGCCAGACCGGGCGCGGAGTTGCCGCGCTGGTAGCCGGTGTTCCCGGCGGCGGCGACGACGACGATGCCCTTCTTCCAGGCCTGGTCGACGGCGTAGGCGAGGGGGTCAACGCCGTAGGCCTGTGTGGTGTTGGTGCCGTAGGACAGGTTGATGACCCGGATGTTGAGGCCGTTGTCGGTCTTGTGCTGGACGACCCAGTTGATCGCGGCGATCACCTGGGTGACGTCGACGCCGCCGTCGGCGACGCCGACCTTGACGTTGACGATTCGGGCGTCTGGGGCGATGCCGCGGTAGGCGGTGGCCGGTGCGGCGGCGTAGGGGGCGGTCAGGGTGCTGTCGTGGCCGGCGATCAGGCCGGCCATGAAGGTGCCGTGCCCGTTGGTGTCCAGGTAACGGAAGGCCGGGTTCTGCGACTCCAGCGATAGGTCCGGTCCGTTGATGACCTTGCCGGGGGTATCGAGACCGGCGACCGGGGCGACCCCCGTGTCGATCACGGCGACGTCGACGCCCCGACCGGTATACCCGGCGGTCCACCAGGCATTCGCGCCGGTGAGGGCGGTCGTGCTGTACATCGAGGACGGGTCGGTGGCCGGGTTGTAGCCGGCCGCGCTGGCTGGGCCGGCGAGCGCGACCAGACCGGCGGCCGACAGCGCGCAGACCACCGAGACCGCCAGCCCGCGCAGGGTCCGTCCGGCCTGCACCCGGCTCTGTCCGGCGCGTCGGCGGGTCTGGGTGGCCCTTGACGTGGTTCGCGTCATCACGGTCCGTCCTTGATTGGTCTGGTCGACCGGCGGTGTGGTCGATGGGCGGGTCATCGGTCGAGTGGTGCGCATGGTGGGGTCCGGGATCGCTGCCAGACGGTTCACAGCCACAGTGCACCGGACCAGGTGGCGTCGGTCCAGGAGCGTCCGGTCCAGGAGCGTCCGATCCAGGCGTCCCCGACCCATGCCCGACCGGTCCAGGACCTGCCCGTCCAGGTGGAGTCGGTCCAGGACCGTCCGGTCCAGGAGCGTCCGGTCCAGGAGCGTCCGGTCCAGGACGTGCCGTTCCAGCCGGTGCCGGTCCAGGTGGTGCCGTTCCACATTCCGCCCGACCAGGTGGACCTGGCTGCGGCGAGGGTGGCGTACTGGGTGGGGTTCCAGGCCCGGCCGAAGATGTCCTGCTCACCGGTGAGCTCGACGTCGTCCTGCGCCACCCGGGAGGTACCGCGGGCGGCCTCCAGCGACCCGGTGCCGGTGGCATACCCGGGCAGGGCGGTGACCGTCGGGGGGGTCATCAGCTGGGCGGCCCGGATGTCGAGCACGCCCGCGCCGCGGAAGGTCACGGGTGTGCCGGTGGCGCCGTGCGCTGTCGCCACGAGCATCGCCTTGACCTGGTCGGGGGTCAGGGTTGGGTAGCGCTGCAGGAGCAGGGCGGCCGCGCCGGCGGTGACCGCGGCGGCCTGGCTGGTGCCGCTGCCGCGCAGGTACCGGGAGGCAACCAGCCCGGACGGGTAGGTCTCGGTGAGCACCGAGCCGGGCACGGCCAGGCCCGCGATGTGGGTGCCGGGCGCGACCAGGTCGACGTGGCGCAGCAGGTTCCCGCGGGCGGAGAAGTACGGGACGGTGTCGTTGGCGGTGTCCAGGGTGCCTTGGGCGTCGGAGGCGCCGACGGCGATGATGCGCGGGTCCATCGCCGGGTTCGCCAGGGTGAGCCGGTCGGTGCCGTCGTTGCCGCCGGCGACCACGACCACGATCCCGGCGTTCCAGGCCTGCTCGACCGCGTAGGTCATCGGGTCGCTCAGCGACCAGCTGGTGGCGTCGGTGCCGTAGGACAGGGAGAGCACCCGGATGTTCAGGCCGTCGGTGTGGGCGTGCTCGGTGACCCAGGTGACCGCGGCGATCACCTGGGAGACGTCGACGGCGCCGTCGGAGGCGCCGACCTTGAGGCTGACCAGGCGGGCGTCGGGGGCGATCCCGGCGAACTTGCCGTCGTCGGGGTAATCTTTGGGGGCGGACTGCTCGTCACGCCCGGCGATGAGGGAGGCCATGTGGGTGCCGTGCCCGAACGCGTCCAGGTCGGTCAGGGCCGGGCTCTGTGAGTCGAAGGACAGGTCCGGCCCGTTGACCACGTTCCCGCTGGTCAGACCGGGCACCGGCGATACCCCCGTGTCGATCACCGCGACGTCCACCCCGGCACCGGTGTAGCCCGCGGCCCAGGCCTTGTCCGCGCCGATGATCCGGGCCACGTTGTACAGCGACCCCGGGTCCGTCGCCGGATCGAACGACCCGTCCGGGTTCGCCGACAGCTCCCCGGTCGGATTCGTCAGCTCCGCCTCGTACGCGGCCGCCAACGCCGCCAACGCCGACTCAAGGCTCGAGGTCGAGGTCGAGGTCGAGGTCCGAGTGGACGAGGACGTCGGCGTGGACGTCGGCGTGGGCGAGGTCGATTTCGTGGAGGGGCTCTTCGACTTGGCCTCGGCGAGTCCGGCTGCCGGCCCGGCCACCAGCGCGAGAGCCAGGCCGACCGCGGTCAGGGGACGCCACACACCGCGATACTGGCGGGGGTCACTCGGCATGCTGGGGCTCCCAGGGGTAGACGTTGGACTCCCTCAGGATGACCCTTAGTGACACTCGAACTCCATAGAGTCAGAGCTGAATCGCTCCAGCGGAGGACAGCAACCCCGAACGGCCCACCCCGCCGCCTCCAGTTCGGCGACACCGACCCCCACCGAACCAGGCAAACCGGACGCAGCGCTCCGCCAGACGAGGACGAGCCGAGCTCTCACGCCAAGGCAGCAAGGATCGGCCCGAGCTCGGCCAGGCTCGGCCTGTCGGCGGGAGACGGTTCCAACATGGCGTCGATGGCGCGCGTCAATCCGATGGGCAGTCGCCGTCGGGTTCGCAGCGCCGGAGCTCGACCGCGCAGCTGCTCGTACCCGGTCCGCTGACCGCACGCCGGGCACCGGTCGGTGGCGGTGCACGATGCTGAGCCACTATGGCCGCTCCCCGCACCTACGGAGGCGCGCGAGTCCCCCTCGAACGGGCTCGCTCCGGTCGCTGCCTCATACAGCGTCACCCCGAGTCCCCAGACGTCGGCGGCTTCGGCCACCTCCTCGCCGCGGGCCTGCTCGGGCGACAGGTAGGCAGTGGTCCCCAGCCCCTGCGAGCACGGGCCCGGACGCTGGGCGAGGCTGAGATCGATCAGCCAGACCCGACCGGACTCGACGATCACATTCCCCGGCTTCACATCGAGATGCAGGTAGCCGCAGGCGTGCAGGTAGCGCAGGGCCGAGCCGAGCTGCGTGCCCAGCTCGACCAGGTCACCTGTGACGAGTCGCCCCGAGTTGTCGATCACGTGCTGCAACGTGGCTCCGGTCAACGTCTCCAGGACGACGGCCGGGCGCCGTCCTCGTCGTACCTCGAAGGCACGCACCAGGTGCGGATGCGCCAGCGTGGTGAGGATCTCCCCCTCCTGCACCAACCGTTCTCGGGTGGAGCGGCGGGCCGGTCGGTCCACCCGCGCCGTCTTGACCACGCAGCGCGCGAAGCGCTCCTCACTCCA
>JBAPWU010000266.1:0-5463 GCA_049283855.1 Kineosporiaceae bacterium | reverse complement strand
GGTGAGGAGCGCCTGGCCGGCGCTGACCTGGTCGCCCTCGGCGACGGTCAGTTCGCGCACCCGGCCGGTGAACGGAGCCGGCAGCACGGTCTCCATCTTCATGCTCTCCAGCACGGCGACCGGCGCCCCGGCCGCGACCAGGTCACCGGCGGCGACCGGCAGGGAGACCACGAGAGCCGGTGCGGGAGAACAGATCGCGCCGCCTGAGTCCTTGGTCACCCGGTGCACGGCGGCGTCCACCTCGACCAGGTGGGCGGCGGCGTGGGTGGCCATCACCACGCGGTGGGACGTGCCCTCCACCTCGAGCCGGCCCGAATAGGCACCCAGCCGCTCCAGCGAGGCCTGCACCGGAACGCCCTCCACGCTGACCCGGTAGGTGTTCAGGCCCACCTGCGCCACCGCGAGGGAGTGCGTGCTGCCGCGCAGCCCGAGCTGGAACTCCCGGCCGCTCTCGTGCCGGGCCTGAGGGCTGCCGCCGTAGGCGGAGGCCAGGAACCGGTGACGCTCGTCGCGCTCGGCCTCGTCGTAGGCGTCGATCCCGGCTGCCACCAGGGCGATCCCGGCATGGCGCCGGGCGGCCAGGCCACCTCCGGCGCGCTCGCGGTCGATCCAGCCGGTGTCGGCCCACGCCGGCCGTCCGGTGGTGACCTCGGGTCGCCGGAGCAGATCGAGCAGGAAGGACTTGTTCGTGGTGCCGCCCTCGATCACGACCTTGGTGTCCTCGAGCGCTCGCTGCAGCCGGGCCAGGGCCTGCTCCCGGGTGCCGCCGTAGGCGATCACCTTGGCGATCATCGAGTCGAAGTCGGCGGGGATGACGTCGCCCTCGGCGACGCCGGTGTCGATCCGCAGGCCGGGTCCGGTCGGCAGCCGCAGCAGGGCGATCCGGCCCGGCGAGGGCGCGAAGTCACGATCGGGGTCCTCGGCGTTGAGCCGCGCCTCGACGGCGTGACCGGACTCGGCCGGCTGCCCGCCGTCCGGGCCGTGCAGGGCGGGCAGCCGGTGGCCGGCAGCGATCTGCAGCTGCAGCGCGACCAGGTCGACCCCGGTGGTCAGTTCGGTGACCGGGTGCTCGACCTGCAGGCGGGTGTTCACCTCGAGGAAGGCGAAGGTGCGCCCGGCCGGTTGGTAGAGGAACTCCGCGGTGCCCGCGCCGCGGTAGTCGACGGCCAGGGCGAGGCGGGTGGCCGACTCCTTCAGCAGGCGCACCTGGTCGGCGTCCAGGACCGGAGAGGCGGACTCCTCGATCAGCTTCTGGTTGCGCCGCTGCACCGAGCAGTCGCGCACCCCCAGCGCCCACGCCGTGCCCTGCCCGTCGGCGATCAGCTGCACCTCGACGTGGCGGACGCCGGTGAGCAGGCGTTCCAGGAAGACGGTGTCGCTGCCGAAGGCGCGCAGCGCCTCCTCCCGGGTGCGATCGAAGACCGCGCTCAGCTCGGCGTCGTCGGTGACCATCCGGATGCCGCGGCCCCCGCCGCCGGCCGCTGCCTTGAGCATCAGCGGGTAGCCGATCCGGTGGGCCTGGTCGAGGGCCGCGGACAGATCCTCGACCGGGCCGTCGCTCCAGGCCGCGACCGGTACGCCGACCCGCTCGGCGAGCTTCTTCGCACCGATCTTGTCGCCCAGGTGGCGCATCGCGGACGGCGTGGGGCCGACGAAGGCGACCCCGATCCGCTCGCAGAGCTCGGCGAACGCGGCGTCCTCGGCCACGAAGCCCCAGCCCACCCAGGCGGCGTCCGCGCCGGTCTCCCGCAGGGCGCGCTCCAGCACGGCGTGGTCGAGGTAGGGCCGGGCCGAGGCGGGGCCGATCGGGTGGGCGCGGTCGGCCTCGCGGACGAACATCGCGGTGCGCTCGCCGTCGGTGTGCAGGGCGATGGTCTCGATCGGCTCGCCGGTGCGGGCGGCCAGCTCGCGGACGGCGTGGATCAGACGCACCGCTGCCTCGCCACGGTTGACGATCGCCACGCGCCGAAGCTGGCTCATCCACACCCCTTCAGGAGCACCTTCCCACGCCCGCGCCCGCCGACGATCGGCCCGGCGGAGGGAGGACCTTCGGCGTCAGCGTAGGAGTGACCGGCCGGTAGCGACACCGGTGTGCGGATCCGCAGCCCGGCCTCAGGGGTTCAGGGGAGGGCGCGGGCGAGGAGTTCGGCCAGGTGCAGGACCGTGGTGCGAGACCGGCGCCGCTTGAGCCCGCCGATCAGCTGGCGCTGGCAGACCACGTTGACCACGATCAGGTAGTCGAGGTCGGCCGCCTCGATCTCGTCCAGGTGCACGTCGAGCACGGTCGCGGAGTCCTTGGGCCGCAGCAGCGAGTAGGTGCCCGCCGAGCCGCAGCACGACCCGGCGGAGGGCAGCTCGACGTAGTCGGCGACCCGGCCGATCAGCTCGCGCGGAGGCAGGGTCACCTTCATCCCGTTGCGCAGATGGCAGGAGTCCTGCAGACCGGCGCGGACCCGCCGGCCGTCCACGGTCAGCGGGGTGAGGGCCGGCATGCGTTCGGGGTGGCTGGCCCACTGCTCGAGCAGGAACTCGGACAACTCCCTCACCCGGTGCCGCCCCAGCACCCCGGCCAGATGCGCCCCGCAGCCGCCGGCGGTGACCAGGATCGTGCCGGGCATGGTGGCACCCATCGCCTCGGCCATCGCGTGCGACTGCTCGGACTGGCCGTTGTGCGCGTGCATGGCCCCGCAGCACCCCTGACCGGAGGGGACGTCGACCACCCCGGGCAGCAGGCGCAGCACCGAGCGGGACACGTTCGGGAACAGCGCGCGCTCGGCGCACCCGAGCATCAGGTGGGCCTGCCCCTCCTGTGCCGCCCCGGTGCGCCGAGCGGCCCGGCGGAGGACCCCGGCCGCGGTGAACGCCGGGGTCACCCGCATCGCGGTGCGCAGCCCGAGCGCCAGCGGCGGCACGTGCCGGCCCCGCCACTGGTGGTCGCGCCACTGCTCGAGCAGATGGCCGTACTGCACCCCGGCGGGGCAGACGCTCTCGCAGGCCCGGCACCCGAGGCAGAAGGCGGCCTGCTCCTGCAGGGTCGGGTCGTCCTCCTCCAGGGTGCCGGTCTCCAGCGCCCGCATCAGGGTGATCCGCCCGCGCGGGCTGGACCTCTCGTCGTGCGTCATCGCGTACGTGGGGCAGGCGGGCAGGCAGAACCCGCAGGAGATGCAGGCGTCGAGCAGCGCGGGGTCGAAGATGCCCCGCCGCGGCGCTGGCGTGTCGCCCGGCGCCGCGGCGGGTGTCGGGGCGCTCATGAGCCGAGCTTGCCGGGATTGAGGATCCCGGCCGGGTCGAAGGCGGTCTTCACCCGGCGCAGCAGCGCCATCTGGTCCTCGCCGAGCCGGGCGTTCAGCCAGGGCCGCTTGGCCGCGCCGACGCCGTGCTCGCCGGTGATCGTGCCGCCGAGGTTCATCGCGGCGTGGAACACCTCGTCGAAGGCGGCCTCGGCCCGGAGCCGGGCATCGCCGTCGTGCGGGTCGAAGACGATCGTCGGGTGCAGGTTGCCGTCGCCGGCGTGCCCGAAGGTCGCGCAGACCACCTCGTGCCGGGCCGCGATGGCGTCGATCGTGCGCACCATCTCGGCCAGCTTCGGCCGGGGCACGGTGACGTCCTCCAGCATGGTGATCGGTGCCAGACGGGCCAGGGCCGGCAGCGAGCAGCGCCGGGCGGCGAGCAGCGCGTCCGACTCCACCACGTCCCGCGCCCGGGTCACCCCACGGGCACCGATCGCGGCGCAGGTGGCCGCCATCCGGTCCAACGAGAGCTCGACGTGCTCGGCGGACCCGTCGTCGCCGAACAGCAGCAGGGCACCGGCCTGGCGATCCAGCCCCAGGCCGGCGAAGTCCTCGACGGCATTGATGCACCGGTTGTCGAGGAACTCCAGCGTGGCCGGGAGCACGCCGTCCGCGATGATCCTGGCCACCGCACGCCCGGCGTCGGACAGGTCGTCGAAGTAGGCGACCCCGGTGCCGGCGGTGGCCGGCAGCGGCAGCAGGCCGACAGTGATCTCGGTGATCACGGCCAGGGTGCCCTCCGAGCCGGTGAGCAGCCGGGTCAGGTCGTAGCCGGCCACGTCCTTCCAGAGCCGGCCCCCGGTGCGGATCACCTCGCCGGTGGGCAGCACCGCCTCCAGCCCGAGCACGTAGTTGCGGGTCACCCCGTACTTCAGCCCGCGCAGCCCGCCCGCGCACATCGCCACGTTGCCGGCCACCGTCGAGACCGTGCGGCTGCCCGGGTCGGGGGGGTAGAGGAGCCCCAGCGCCGCGGCGGCGTCGTAGAGCTCCGCGGTGGTCGCCCCGGCCTGGACCACGGCGAGCAGCTCGCCCGCGTTGACCTCCAGGATCTTGTTCATCCGGGTCAGCACCAGGACGATCCCGCCGTGCTCGGGGATGGTGGCCGCGGACAGGTTCGAGCCGGCGCCGCGCGGGGTGACCGGGATGCCGAGCCGGGTGGCCAGGGTCAGCACGGCGCTGATCTGGGCGGTGTCGGCCGGCAGGACGACGGCATCCGGGCGGGCCCGGAACAGCGGTGTGGCGTCGCGGGAGAACGGCTCCACATCACCGTCGCTGATCAGGACGTACCGGTCCCCCACGATCCGGCGCAACTCGTCCAGGGCGGCGGGGTCGATGCCCCGAACCGCGGTCACGGCGGTCACGGCAGCATCCAGCCGAGGACCGGGGTGGACTGCAGGAAGACCAGGGTGCACAGGAACAGCAGCAGGCCGACGCTCCACGGCAGCACCCGGCGCAGGATGGCCGACTCCTGGCCGTCCAGGCCGGCGGCGCTGGCCGCGATGGTCAGGTTCTGCGGGCTGATCATCTTGCCGACCACGCCGCCGGTGGTGTTCGCCGAGACCAGCAGGGTGGGGTCGATCCCGGCCTTGGCGCCGGCGGTGGCCTGCAGCTTGGCGAACAGGGCGTTGGCGCTGGTGTCCGAGCCGGTGACCGCGGTGCCGATCCAGCCGAGCACCGGGGAGAGGAAGGCGAAGAAGGCGCCCGTCCCGGCGATCCAGGTACCGATGGTGATCGTCTGGCCGGAGAAGTTCATCACGTACGCCAGGGCCAGGACGCCCATCACGGTGAGGATGGCCAGCTTCAGCTTGTTCAGGGTGTTCACGAAGTCGGCGGCGGCGGTGCCGGGCGCGACCCGGTAGACCACGGCCACGATGATGCCGCTGAGCAGCAGCAGGGTGCCCGGGTTGGACAGCCACCCGAAGGTGTAGACGGTCGAGGTGATCGGCTTGCCGGAGGAGGCGAGCACGTGCCCGTTCAGGCCGGGCCAGCCGATCTTGCGGTCCGTGCCGGCCAGGAACGTCTTCACGGCCGGGACCAGCTTCGAGATCGAGAACACCGCGATCACCAGCAGGTAGGGGAACAGGGCCATCCAGATCCGGCCCTGGGTCAGCGCGCCCCGGTCGGCGGGGGTCACCGCGCTGGGGGCGGTCGCGACACTGCCGCCGCGCCCGGC
>JBAPWU010000265.1:0-21896 GCA_049283855.1 Kineosporiaceae bacterium | reverse complement strand
GGCCCACCCCGCGTGCGGCGGAGGCGGCCGCCCGACGCGCCATCGTCGACCGCTGGCCCCGCCAGGTCAGCGGGGACTCCGAGTTCGGCGACCGCCTGCGCGGCAGGGGCAGGCTCACCCGGACCCGGTCCGAGCTGCGCGAGGCCCGCACCCCCGGCGAGGTGATCGAGGTGATCCTGCGCACCGCGCTGGAGGAGCACCGGCCGAGCGCGATCGCCTGGGCCACGGTCGATGTCGGCGGCGCCCTGGTCCTGCTCGGCAGCCACGGAATCCCGCCCGCGGTGGCGGCCCGATGGCAGCGGGTGCCGGTGGAGGTGCCGCTGCCGGTATGTGTCACCGCCAGGACCGGACAGGGCCGGTGGTGGTTCGGCCCGGATCCGGATCGGCCCGGTGCGCTGGGGTTGGGCCTGCCCGAGCGGTGGCAGGTGGCCGCCGTCCTCGCCCTGCCGCGATCGGCCGGGCATCAGGGCGTTCTGGCCATGACCTGGCCGGACGGGGATCACGCCCCCGCTCCCGGTGATCGCGGCGAGATCGAGGCGGTGGCCCGGGAGGTGGCCATGACGACGCCGAGGGCCCCGGCCGTGGTCGGCTCGGCGCGGGCGCCGGGAGGCGGCCGGACCGGGAGCCCGGATCCCGCGCTCGCCGTGCTGGACATGGTGTGGCAGCCGATCCTGCTGTGCACCCCGGTGATCGGTCAGGACCGGACCGTGGAGGATCTGCGCGTCTGGCACGCCAACCCGGCCGCGACCCGGTTGAGCGGGCGGGAGGAACTGGTCGGCCGTCGCCTGATCGAGCTCTTCCCGGACGCCGTCAGGACCGGTCTGTTCACGGCCTGCCTACGGGTCTGGGAGACCGGGGAACACCTCGAGCTGCACGATCATCGGTCCCGGCTGACGGACCCGGCGGCGGCGCAGCGGCCGGCCGATGTCCTGGCCACCCGCTACCAGGACGGCGTGCTGATCACCTGGGGACGCCGTTGCGTCCCGGACGGAGCGGACCGATGAGCGGCGTCGCCGAACCTGCGGAGTCGGGTGCCCCGGCCTGGAGCGCACGCGCCCTGTTGCCCGCTGACCACCGCGCGCCGAGGGCCGCCCGGCGGGTGGTGTCCACCCTGCTGCTCGCCTGGGGGTACCGCTCCCAGGTCGAGCTGGTGGAACTGGTGGCCAGTGAGCTGGTCAGCACTGCCGTGCGCCGGGCCGGCCCGGGCGAGCTGCTGGAGCTCGACCTGTGGACGGACCCTCGTCTGGTCTGGCTGTCCGTCACGGACGGCTCGAGCGAGCCCCCGCCCGCGCCCGGGACGCCCGATCCGGCCCTGCGGCTGATCGAGCGGGTCTGCGAGGACTGGGGGGTCGAGGAATCCGTGCTCGGCCACCGGGTGTGGGCCGCCATCCCGGCGCTCGACCTGCCGGTCGGTGAGCCCACGCCTGGCCCGGACACCTGAGACCCCTACCCCAAGGGCATCCCGATCACCGACAAGGACATAAAGACCTTCAAAGCCGAACACCTACAGCGACACCACTTCCGCGGCGACGGGCGGCGCTGCTGCCGCCACTGGCGACCAGGTGGCATCTGAAGGGCCCTTCCCAGTCGATGGGCCGGGCCGACGTGGGTCAGCGGGCGGCAACGCCGAGCTCGTTGAGGAGCTGGCGGACGCGACGCTCGATGTCGTCTCGGATGGCGCGCACGGCGTCCAGGCCCTGGCCTGCGGGGTCTTCCAGGACCCACTCTTCGTAGCGCTTGCCGGGGAAGATCGGGCAGGCGTCGCCGCAGCCCATGGTGATGACGACGTCGGCGGCACGGACAGTCTCGTCGGTCCACGGCTTGGGAAACTCAGCGGAGATGTCGACCCCGCGTTCCTTCATCGCCTCGATCGCCGCGGGATTGACGGTGTTACCGGGCTCAGACCCCCCAGACCAGGCGACGGCCCTGTCCCCGGCGAAATGGGCGAAGAAGCCCATGGCCATCTGGGAGCGGCCGGCGTTGTGGACGCACAGGAAAAGGACGGTGGGTAGGCCGTCGTCGTGGAGCCCTTCGACCTTGGCCAGGGCGCGCAGCCGTTGGCGGGCAAAACGCTCGGCCATCAACGGCAGGAAGGTGGGGATCGAGGCGCGGTCGGCGAACTGGTCGAACGAGGAGTGCAGGAACCGCTCGATCGTCTCGGTGCCGTAGATGCCGTCGAAGTCGTGTGACAGCCGGGTCGACGCTGTGCGGAGCGCTACCGACTGGTCGAGGGGAAGGATGGCCCAGTGCGGCCGCTCGGGGTCGAGGGCCAGCTCGGTTGTGTTGGAGACGTTGGATTCACGGATCGTGTTGTCGCTCATTGGTCCTCCTCAGGACGCGGCGCGATGGGGATCGAGGTCGCTGGATTTGAGCGCGTCGGCCAGGCGCGCGACGCGGTGGGTGAGGTCGGTGTAGGCGATCTCGAAGGCCGCGTCGGTATCGACGCGGACCGGGTCGGGTACGGCCCAGTGCAGCCAACCGCGACCGATGGGCGGCCCGTCCGAGTCCTGCAACGGCGGGCTGGCGACGAGCTCCTCATGGGCGTTGTCGCAGACGGCGACGATCAGGTCGCCCGGCTGGAGGGTGTCCTGGACGTGATGCGTTCGCGCGTTGCCGATCGGCAGTCCGTGTCGGCGACCGGTGGCCATCGCACGGGGATGGATCCTGGCTGCTGGATGGGTGCCGGCTGACGCTGCAGGGATCGGACTGACCCGCGCCCACGCTGCGGCTGCGAGTTGGGAACGGGCGGAGTTGTGGGTGCACACGAACACCACCCGTGGCGCCGCCCAGGCTGCGTTGCGGCTCACGGCGGTGACCAGCGCGGCCACGGACGGGTCGTCCCAGCGCAGTTGGACGTAGGAGCGGCGGCGGTCGCCCTCGGAGCGCACGCGGCGGATCAGACCGGCCTCGTCGAGGACCTTGAGGTGGTGGGCGAGCAGGTTGGTCCGGAGATCCACGACCTCGCCGAGCTCACCGGGTGAGGCGTCGCCCAGGATGAGCTGGTCCACGATCGTCAAGCGCACCGGTTCGCCCAGCGCGGCGTGCATCCGGGCTCGAGACTCGAGCTGCCCGGAGTCGTCGCCGGCTTGTGCTTGACGTTTCATCGTGCGTTCGCCGTGCATCTTGCCTCCATCAGTATTGCGTCAAGTATGCTTGAGTTATGAGAGACGTCAAGCCCGCCGCTGGCCGCGGGTCAACAGAGTCACTCGCCCGGCCCGCCGCTCGGTTCGCGACGGACGCTGCGCCCCCACTGGCCAGGCGCCTGCTGGCTGAAGCCGTCGGTACTGCGCTGCTGGTGACGGTGGTCGTGGGCTCAGGCATCGCCGCCGCCAAGCTGTCGCCGAACGATGCGGGGCTTCAGCTGCTGGAGAACAGCACCGCCACGGTGCTCGGGCTGACGGTGCTGATCCTCCAGTTCGGTCCTGTGTCCGGCGCGCACTTCAACCCCGTGGTCTCCGCCACGGACTGGCTCCTTGGCCACCGCAGCGGCCACGGCCTACCGCTACGTGACGTCGGCGCCTACACGCTCGCCCAAACCGTCGGCGCGATCGTCGGAGCGGTCCTGGCGAACGCGATGTACTCCCTGGCGCCGATCCAGATATCGACCGATCACCGCGTCACATCCGGCGTCCTGCTGGCCGAGGCCGTGGCCACCGCCGGGCTGGTCGCACTGATCTTCGCCCTCGCCCGCTCCGGCCGCGCTCCCCTGTCGGCCGCGGCCGTGGGTGCCTACATCGGGTCGGCGTACTGGTACACGTCGTCAACCAGCTTCGCCAACCCCGCCGTCACCATCGGCCGGGTCTTCTCCGACACCTTCGCCGGCATCGCCCCAGCCTCAGTCGCCCCATTCATCGCCGCCCAGATCGTCGGCGCCGGCTTCGGCGCGGCACTGGTCCGCGCGCTCTACCCGGACGTCGGGGAAGCGACCGACGACGTCGTGGTGGCCCACCTGGACCTGCACGAACGCCCCTGACGGGGTCCTCTCCACCGCACCCACCACCTCGCACCTCTCAGCCAACGACAGGAAGGCCCACCTATGAGCACCAAGTCCCCGAACGGCACCCCCTCGGTGCTGTTCGTCTGTGTCCACAACGCCGGCCGCTCCCAGATGGCCGCCGGCTGGCTGGCCCACCTGGCCGGCGACGAGATCGAGGTCCGCTCGGCCGGCACAGCGCCCGCCGATCAGGTCAACCCCGCCGCGGTCGAGGCTATGCGCGAGGTCGGCGTCGACATCACCGCCGCCACCCCCAAGGTCCTCACCCCAGAAGCGGTACAGGCAAGCGACGTCGTCATCACCATGGGCTGTGGCGACACGTGCCCGATCTTCCCCGGCACCCGCTACCTCGACTGGCCCCTGGACGACCCAGCGGGTCAAGGCCTCGAGGCCGTTCGACCGATCCGGGACGCCATCAAGGCCAAGGTCGAGCACCTCATCGCCGAGTTGCGGCCGGCACGCGCGCCAGCCTGACTCCATCACTGCACCGGGCGCCGACCCCGCAGGCGGGGCGATGCGAGTTCGAGGAAGACGGTCAGGCGCACGACGAGGCCGACGTGGGAATCAGTCTGCCGTTGCCCCGGGGGCCAGCGGCAGCACCTGGTCCATGCCGGCCAGAGCGATGATCCGAGCGGCGACGCTGCCCGGCCCGGCCGCGATCAGCAGCCGGGTGGGACCCCCGGAGAGTTCCCGGTGCAGGCGGTCCAGGCCGGCGATCCCGGCACTGTCGATGAACGAGAGCCGGGTCAGGTTCACGGTCAGGTCCCCGGTGCCCACGGCCGCCTCGCGGAGTTGCCGGTACACCTCCTCCGCGTTGGAGATGTCGACCTCGCCCACCACGGTCGCCAGAACGGTGCCCTCACCTCGCTCGAGGAGGACCCTCGCCAACTCGGTGAGCTCTTCGTGCGGATCGGACAAGAGATGACCCCCGGTCGGGATGGACGGCTGACGCTGGGGTGGGCGGACTCGGCTGGGTGCGCTGTCGGCTCACTGTACTGCCGGACGGTGAGGGTGGTCGCCTGTGACGGGTCCAGCACGGACGGGGTGGCCGGGCCGGGCCGGCGGCGCGTCTGCATTTGCGGCCCGCGCGCACCCTCCCTAGGGTGATCGGCGGAGCCAGACGTGCTCCGCTGTTGGTACCGCCCGGGCGCTCCAGAAGCAGGGTGCCGGGCGTTCGCGGGAGTTCTGCCGCTTGAGCGCCCCCCTGCACCCGCAGGACCATCGCCGGTCGATCGTGCGTTGCCCGACCCGCGGCAGAGCCCACTGGATCCACCCGCACAGAGGAGACTCCGCTGTGTCTGCACCCCACCTGACCCTTGCCCCGTCCGTCCCGTCCGGTCCGTCCGGCCCGATCAACGCGTCCAGCCCGATCCCCCCCGACGCCGGCCGGGCCGAGGGCCTCGTCAGCGAGCGCACCAGGGATCCGTACTCGGCACACCTGTTCTCGCTCATGGCGACCGGAGCGACGCCGGCCGATCGGTTCTCGGCCCGACAGGCGGTGATCGAACTCCATTGGCGTTCCGCGCGGCAGCTGGCCGGGCGGTTCCGCGATCGAGGCGAACCCATCGAGGACCTCCACCAGGTGGCGGCGATCGGCCTGATCAAGGCCGTCGACGGCTTCGACCTGGAGCGTGGCACCACGTTCGCCAGCTACCTGATCCCCACCGTCCTGGGTGAGTTGCGCCGCCACTTCCGCGACAAGGGGTGGAACGTCCGGGTCCCGAGACGACTGCAGGAACTGCGCGCCGACCTCCGGCCGGCCACCGAGCGACTCACTCACGATCTCGGCCGGACCCCCCGGCCGACGGACCTGGCCGAGGCCCTGGGGACGAGTGAGGAGCAGATCCGGGAGGCGCTCGCCGCCGGGCAGGCGTACACGGCGACCTCCCTGCAGCGCCCTGTCACGCAAACGGACGGCGCGACGCTGGCCGACCACCTGGGCGACGAGGAGTCGGGCTACGACGAGGTCGAGACCCGTCAGGTGCTGCAGAGCGTGGTGTCCCGCCTGCCGGACAGGGAGCGGCGCATCCTCGGTCTGCGGTTCTACCACCAGCTCACCCAGTCGGAGATCGCCGACGAGCTCGGCATGTCGCAGATGCACGTGTCCCGCCTCCTCAGCCGATCACTGACGTTCCTGCGCGATCAGCTCACCGTCGAGGACGAGTCGAACGCGCTTCGCCCCACGGGGTGAGCTCGGGAACGACGTCACCGGCACCTGACGCCGGGGCGGGGCGACAGTCCACCGTCGCCCCGCCCCGGGGATGCCGCCGCCGGGTCAGCCGATCAGGGCGTCGACGGCCTTCGCGAGCGCACTCGGCTGGGCGGGGTGCGTCGGAGCGGACTCGCGGGCCTTCAGGAGCTCGACGCCGATCTCCCGCAACTGGGCGCGAGAGAGCGCAGTGCGCACCTGCGGGAACCAGTCCTGCTCCTCCTCCTCGATGTGGTGCGTCACGTTCTCGATCAGGACCGTGACCTTCGCGGTGAAGCGCTCGTCCTCCGGGTTCATTCCGGCGATCTCGGCGGCGAGCAGATCGGCGACATGGTGCTCCTCGTAGGACTCGAGCACGTCGTCCTCCAGCTCGGGCACCAGTTCCCGGACCCGCGGGTACATCACCTCGTTCTCGATGGAGGTGTGGATGGTGAGTTCCTGCAGGATGCGGGAGACGAGATGCCCCCGGCGGGTGTGGGCGCGTTCGCCGCTGTCCTGGAACTCCTTGAAGAGTGCGCGGATCCGCTTGTGGTCCTCACGCAGCATCACGATGGCATCGCTCGACATGGTGCTCGTCCCATCTGCAGTCGGTCGGTGACCGGCGCGCTGCCGATCTGTCGAACCGCAGTGCCCGCGACGGGGCCGCCCCAAACACCTGATCGGTGACCCCGGCGCGCTGGATCCGCGATCGGCCGGGCCTGATGATCAGCCGGCGAGCGTGCCACCGAACACCTGCCAGGCCAACGCGGACTTCGCGACCAGGCTGAGCGTGATGTAGACCCGTTCGCCGTAGAGGTAGTCAGCCCAGCGACCGAGGCGGCGGTACTGCAGCCACTGGTTGAGCGCGAAGATGTTGAAGAGCACGAACAGGGACACGATGATCCCGTACACGAATCCGGGCGGCTCGACCCCGCTGGTGGAGCCGGGCGCCCAGACGTAGACCAGGACCGCCAGCCACGGCACCGATCCGGCGATGCAGCCGAAGATGAACGGCAGCCAGCCGTGTTCCCCTGGCTGCTCGTACCTCTCCTGCAGCCACCCGAACAAGATCATGGCAGCGTTCACGCCGAAGATGGCGAGCAGGGCGGTGACGTCCGTGATCCCGACGATCTGGGCGATCAGAACAATCATGACCGACGACGAGACCGAGTACTCCACCCATCGGAAGTAGTTGCGCCGCACCAGGAGTCCGGCCCGGTACCGGGGGAAGAAGGTCGGGGACGCCACCACGAGATGGGCCACCGCGGACAGGGCCAGGAACAGCGCCACCGCGAGTCCGATCGGGGAGTCGAACAGAACGATCGCCGGCCCGGACCCACTCCCGGGCGGCCCGGTCATGTAGGCGGCGGTCACCGGAAGCGAGAACCCGTTGGCGAGAAGGAGCACCGCACCCGCCTGGACGGCGTGGGCGAGGGCCGCGATCACGTTGTAGCGACGGAGCGCGGCGATCGCGGCCGGGCTGTCGGAGGTGCCGGCGTGCTGGTCGGACATGGTCTTCTCTCTCTCCTTGTGATCGATGATCCGGACGTCACCCGTGCCGCGAACCCGGGCACCGGGTGGAGGGTGGCGGCGGGTCGGAGGCACCGCTCGCCCGACCCGGTCAGTCGGGCCACTCTCCGGCGGGAGGTGACCCGAGGGCGGCCTGCATCGACCGGAGCTGGCCCACGACGAGTTCGACCAGCAGACCCGGATCGGGGACGAGTCCGGCGTCGGTGCCGAACCCGACGGTGATCGCACCGTTGTAGCTGAAGATGCTCGCCGTCATCGGGTTGTCGCCCGAGCACGGGGCGAATCCCACGGCCTGGATCACCGGTGCCCCGGCGAAGGTCATCGGCACCTGGGGCCCCGGCACATTGGTGAGGACTCCGACCGCCTTGTTCGCGAAGAAGTTGGTGACGAAGAACGCCAACTGCCGGGGCGTCAGGGAGATCAGGCGCTGCAGCCCGAAGGTGAGGATCGTCTCGTCGGAGTGCTTGATCCGATCCATCTGATGGTGCACCAGCCGCAGGGTCGTGACCGGGTCGGCGGTGCCCAGGGGCATCGGCAGGAAGACCAGGGCGAAGTAGTTGCCCAGGTCGGCGGGAAGGTTGTCCGCGAACGGTTCGAGGTTGACCGGCACCATCCAGAGGACCTCGTCGGCCTCGCCGCCGTGCACCGCCAGGTAGCGGCGCAGTCCCCCGGCGATGGCGGCCAGCATGACGTCGTTGACCGTCGCGCCCTCGGCTCGACCGATCGCCTTGATGTCCTCCAGAGGAAGGGGCCGCGACCAGGCCATCGCCTTGGCGGTTCCGGGACTGCCCGTCCAGACCGTGCGCGGGCTGCCCCCGAACGCCAGCTTGGCCACCGAGGAGACGTCGTTGGTGGCTCGGTGGTCCTCGCCGCCGAACACGTCGAGCGCGTCGAGGAGCCGGGCCGGATGCCGGACGAGTCCGAGGCCCTCGCCGACGCCGTGCATCCCCCAACGGGCCAGGTCGAACGCTGCGCCGACCATTCGCGTGGCCGCACTCGGGCTCTCGATCGGCGTCGCCGCCACGTCGCCCGAGGCCTGCGCGTCCGGATCGTCGCCCATCAGGCTGATCATGACCTGGGTGAGCCGGATGCCGTCGGCGATCGCGTGGTGGAAGCGGGCCACGACGGCTGCGCCCTCGGTGCCGTCCTCGAGCCGCAGCGGATGGACCAGGAACGCCTGCCACAGCGGTCGGTCCTTGTCCAGCGGGATGGCCCGTTGCTCGGCCACGAACTGCTGCAGGGCGAGCATGTCCCGGGCGTCGGCCAGCGGCGTGCTGCTGACATGCCGGTGGATGTCGAAGTGCGGGTCGTCCTGCCAGGCCCAGCCGATGCCGTGCCGCACGGCGCGTCGGCCGAGGACCGGGAAGCGGTCCACCGCAGCCTGCATGACGGCGCGGACGGCGCCCAGACCCGGCGCGTGGGCGAGCACCAGGACGCTGTCCACCACCATCAGGTTGTTCGGCCGGTCCATGGTCAGCCAGAGCGAGTCCTGCGCGCTCATCGGCGCCGTACGGGTCATCGACGCTCTCCGGTTCGGGGACGATCAGTCGGGAACGATGGTGTCGATCGCCTCGAGGCGATCACGGACGACGCGACGAAGGATCTTACCCACCTGGGAGCGCGGCAGCTCGTCGACGATCACGATGCGGCGGGGCACCTTGTAGCCGGTCAGCCGATCGCGCGCGTGAGCGTGCACCCGCTCGGGATCGACGGTCAGTCCGGCTGCCGGAAGGATCGCCACGACGATCTCCTCCCCCACGTCGCTCCCCCCGCGCAGACCGACCACGGCAGCCTCGTCGACCTCCGGAAGCTCCCGGAGCACGTCCTCGACCTCCGAGGGGTAGACGTTGAACCCACCGGTGATGATCAGCTCCTTGATCCGGTCGACGATGCGGACGAATCCCTCGCCGTCCGCGACTGCGATGTCACCGGTGCGCAGCCAGCCGTCCGGGAGCAGGACCGCGGCGGTCTCCTCCGGACGGTTCCAGTACCCGGCGAACACCTGGGGACCGCGGATCAGCAACTCACCCGCCTGGCCGGGCCCCACGTCCTGCGAGGGGTCGTCGGGGTCGACGATGCGGATCCACGTGGACGGGAACGGGACGCCCACCGTGCCGGGACGGCGGGTGGGCGCCGCCGGGTTGCCGAGCGCCACCGGTGAGGTCTCGGTCATCCCGTACCCCTCGACCAGCAGCCCCCCGGACACGGCCTCCCACTGCTCGGCCACGGCCGGTGGGAGCGCCATGGCCCCCGAGATGGCGTACCGGATGGACGTGAGATCGATTCCACGCTCGCGGGCAGCGGCGGCCACCCGCGCATAGATCGGCGGCACCGCCGGCAGGAAGGTCGCGGGACGGCGCCGGATCGCGTCGAGCAGCTGCTCGAGATCGAACCGCGGCAGGAGCACCAGGGTCGCCCCGATGCTGATGGCGAAGGTGAGGCACAGCGTCAGGCCGTACGCGTGGAAGAGCGGCAGAACTGCGTAGACGGTCTCCTCGCCGTCCGTCAGGCCTGGCATCCAGGCCCGGCCCTGCGCCGCGTTGGCCCGCAGGTTGCGGTGCGTGAGGATCGCGCCCTTGGGGGTCCCCGTCGTCCCACCGGTGTACTGCAGCAGCGCCGTGTCCCCGGGCCGCGGCTGCGGGTGCGCCGGGTCGAGCGGGCCCGTCGAGGAGGCGAACCGTTCCCAGCGCAGCACGCCGGGTGGCACCGGGCCGCTCATCTCCCGGCGCGCCGCGCGGGCCCTGGCCACCGGGAGTCGCAGCGCGAACCGCATGCGTCGGGGCAGGGCCGTGCGGAGATCGACGGCGAGGATGGTCCTCACGGCCGTCGTCGCGCGCAGGCCGTCGATCAGTTCCGCCGTCCGGTCCCAGCACACGACCACGGTCGCCCCGGAGTCGGTGAGCTGATGCCGGAGCTCGGTCTCGGTGTAGAGCGGGTTGTGTTCCACCACGACGGCGCCGAGGCGGAGCACGGCGTAGAAGGCCACCACGTGCTGGGGACAGTTCGGCAGCACCAGCGCCACCCGGTCACCGGCCCGCACGCCCAGGATGCGCAGCGCCTCCGCGGCCCGGCTCACCCGCGCGGCCACCTCGGCGTAGGACGTCGCGGAGCCGAAGAAGTCGAGCGCGACCCGGCTGCCGTACCGTCGGGCGCTGCCCTCGAGCATCTGCGGCAGGGACTCCTCCGGCACAACGACATCCGCGGGGACCCCCGGCGCGTAGCTGGCCAGCCATGGGCGCCTCCCCAGACCGCCGAGACCCTCGCCGTCCACCGACCTGCCCGCGCCATCCGTGTCCATGGAACCTCCTGGGGCGAGTCTCCACCATCTGCGCAGCAGCGACCGTCCGCCCTGCGTCCCGGCTCCTCGGGAGAGTGTGACCGGTCACCGCCGGATCAGGGACTTTCGGACCGGTCGCGGTGGTTGTCGTCCTCGTGACCACTGGTTCCGCACCGTCCACCGGACTGCTCGACGCCCCGGCGACCGCCCAGACGCCCGGCACGACGGGTCTCGCCCCACTGACCCCGTTCGACCGCTGCGACAGCCCGGGCTGCTCGTCCCAGGCCTACGTCCGGGCCCGGCTGGTGAGCGGCCGCGAACTCGTCTTCTGCGGCCACCACGGGCACGACCTGGCCCCGGCCCTGTCCGCGAAGGGCGCGGTCATCCGCGACGACAGCCATCTGCTGGTCGAGGACCGGCTTCGCGACTGAGCGGACTCGTGCCCCAGGGCCACCGCACGCGCATCGCGAGGACCGCAGGTACGGTGCCGACATGGCCACCTCCTCCGGAACACCGCGACAACTGAGCACGGACGACGTCGAATCCGTCGAGAGGTTCATCGCGGCCCCGGCTGAGAAGATCTTCGATCTGCTGGCCGACCCGTCCCGGCATCGGGACATCGACGGCTCGGGCACCGTGCAGCAGACTCCCGGGGGCTCGCGCCGCCTGGGCCTGGGCGACCGGTTCGGCATGTCGATGCGGATGGGGTTCGGCTACTCGATGGTGAGCGAGATCGTCGAGTTCGACTCGGACCGCCGGATCGCCTGGCAGTCGCGGCCGCCGCTGGGGCTCCTGGGGCCGTTCATCGGCGGACGGATCTGGCGCTACGAGCTCGAGCCGCGAGAGGGCGGCACGCTCGTCCGCGAGAGCTGGGACATCAGCCAGGAGCGGATCAAGGCGCTGGTGCGGCCCCTGCGGGCCCAGACCAGGGCGAACATGGCCAAGACGCTCGAACGCATCGAGCAGCTGGTCACCGACTAGTAACGGAAATCGGCCACCAACCGAGCCAGGTCCTTGGCGGTGCCGGCCAGCCTGGTCGAGGCCTGCTGGGTCTCCTCGACGCGTTGGGCGGTACTGGTCACCGCGTCGGCCACGGCCGTGATGTTGGCTGCGATCTGCCCACTGCCCGCTGCCGCCTCACTGATGTTCCGGTTGGTCTCGTTGGTGGTCGCGGTCTGCTCCTCCACCGCCGCGGCGATGGTCACCTGGAACGAGTCGATCTTCTGGATGACACCGGAGATCTGCGCTATGGCATCCACCACGCCGGAGGCGTCCTCCTGAATCGTGCGCACCCGGCTGGCGATGTCCTCGGTCGCCTTGGCGGTCTCCTGGGCGAGCTCCTTGACCTCCCCTGCGACCACCGCGAATCCCTTCCCGGACTCTCCGGCACGCGCGGCCTCGATCGTCGCGTTGAGCGCAAGCAGGTTCGTCTGCTCGGCGATAGCCGTGATCACCTTGATGATGTCACCGATCTCCGCGGAGGACCTGCCCAGTTGGGCGACCGTGTCCGTCGCCGCGCCGGCGATCCTCACCCCGCTCGCCGCCACATCGGCCGCCTGTGCCGCATTCTGTGCGATCTCGCGGATCGACGCCTCCAGTTCCTCGGATCCCGACGCCACCGTCTGCACACTGTGCGACACCTGGTCGGCCCCCTGGGAGACGATCTGGGCCTGCGCGGACGCCTCCTCCACCGACGTGGCCAGCATCGTGCTGGTGGCGGACATCTCCTCGGACGACGTGGCCAGCCCGGACGACGACACGGCGACCGCTCCGACCGCCTGACGCAGATGCACGACGGCTGTGTCCAGAGCACGGGCCACCGCACCGAGTTCGTCCCGGGAGTCGACCCCGCTGGTGACGGTCAAATCGTTGCGGCCCAAGGCTTCTGCCATGTCACCCACCCGCCGCAGCGGACGCAGGATGGACAGGGTGATGACCACGCCGAACAGCACCGCGAGCGCCAGTCCGGCCGCTCCGCTCGCCAGCAGCACGGTGCTGTTCCGCACGGCCTCCGCGCGCGTGTCGGCAGCCTCCAGACGCGCCCTGTCCGCGACCGAGGTGGCCAGCGTGTCCATCGCGGTGGCCAGCGTGCCGAAGACCTCCAGCGATGCACCCGACGCGAGCTCGTTCGAGTGATTCCGGGCGGCGCTCCCACCGGATCTGTACCCGGCGATGATCTGTGCGTCGATGCTCTTGAACTGCGCGAACTGGGTGCGAACCTGTTCCAGCAGCCGCGTCTCCTCGCCGGTGAGCCCGTCCTTGGCGAGGTGATCCAGGTCTTCCTCGAACGCGGAGGTCGAGGCCAGGAACGAGGCCCGCTGGCCGACCCCGTCCGAGCTGGCGTCCGGCACACCGCGGTTGATGTCGAAGGCATAGCCGGTCTGCCAGCCGGCGAAGTCGGCGGTGCGGAACTTGGCCTGCATCGCATCGTGCAGGGCGTTCATGCTCACCTGCACCTGCTCGGCGGCGGCTCGCATGTGCCCGAACCCGTAGACACCGACCCCCACCACGGTGCCGAGCAGGCCGGCAAGGATCAAGTAGCTCGTCCACAATCGGCCACGCACCGTCAACCGTGCCACTGCGCGCATCAATGCCTCCCATGGGCCGCGGACCTCGAACCGGTATCGGCCCGGGACCCGGCGCGCCCAATGGGATCATGTGTGTGATGCGCATCACCCATGCCCGTCGTCGGGAGACCTGAGGCGCGTCCCCGAGCGCCCGCTGCGTCCAGCCCAGGCAGCCGAGTCGTGTTGTCGATCCACCCACGGAGAGTGAGGATCAACCGTCGCTCAAGGTGACGTCATGTCTTGGTCGTCACTCTTGGCGACCAGGTCGCGCGGCCCCTACGTTCCGAACACGCCCAAACGGGCGTATCCGACTGAACTCTCGGGGAGCCTCAGTTGAGCGACGCGCGATCCTTCTCCGACGACGAGCCTCGTCCCGACGCCGCGATCGGTTCCACCGACGATCGGTTCGACGCCCTGCTCACGCCTCCCGCGGCAGCGCCGCGCGAACCGGCCACCGTCTCGGCCGGCGCCGGTTCGCGCCGGTCCGGCGGCGGGGGTGAGTCCCGTGGTCGCCGAGGTGATCGCACCACCTCTCGGCGGTCGCTCACCGGAGCGGCACTGAGCACGGCCCTGCTCGGCGCCACGAGTCTGGCGGCAGGCTGGAAGGCCGGCCTGCTGGACTCGCTGCCCGGGCTGGCCCCCGGCCGAGGGTCGGGCGGCTCGGGCTCGGGCCACGACCTGATGACCTTGGACTCGTTCGGCTCGAACGACGTCGGCTACGCCCGCTCCATCGGCACGATCCCCCGGGGTTCCATCATCCTCGACCCCGAGACGGGGATGCCGATCGACGGGATCGCACTCGCCCACTTCGAGACGGGCCACCGGCGCGGCAAGGGATTCACCCACGGGAGTCGCCGCAAGCGCCGCCGCCATCGTCGCCACGGCACGCCGACGACCAGGCCGCCGCAACCGACTCCGAACGCCACCAGCTCGCCCAGCCCGTCGGGCCGCGCCTCCACGTCGCCGAGCCCGTCGGCCAGCTCGCCTGCGTCGCCCAGCCCCTCCACGTCGCCCAGCCCCTCGGCCAGCCCCTCGGCCAGCCCCTCGGCCAGCCCTTCGACGTCGCCCAGCCCCTCGACGTCGCCCAGCCCTTCGGCCAGTCCTTCGGCGTCGCCCAGCCCCTCGACGTCGCCCAGCCCCTCGGCCAGCCCTTCGGCGTCGCCCAGCCCCTCGGCGAGCCCCACCACGTCGCCCAGCCCCTCGGCCAGCGCCACCGCGTCGCCCAGCCCGACGCCGAGCCCCAGCACGACGACAACGACACCCCCTGTCCCGGCGACGACGGCGACCGAACTGGTCCTGAACCGGGCGACCTGCGGGGCGACGCCGCAGTTGCGGGCGGAGATCCAGCGGATCGGGATCACGGCGTGGCTCGCTCAGCAACTCGCTCCGGGGTCGATGGCCGACCCCGAGGGCGAGGCCGTGGCCGCGCAGTATCCGACCCTGAACCTCTCGATGGCCGCCCTCCAGGCAGAGTTCGACGCCGGCAACCCGAACAAACTGTCGCCCACGCAGGATCTGCAGGCCGCGCATATCGGGCGGGCCGTCTGGAGTCGGCGCCAGCTCTTCGAGGTCATGGTCGACTTCTGGTCGAACCACCTCAACGTGCCCGTTCAGTCGGACGACGCCGCCGCCACCCGCGCAGACTACGACCGCACCGTGATCCGGGCCTTCGCGCTCGGCCGGTTCGAGGACCTCCTGGTCGCCTCCGCGAACCACCCGGCGATGCTCAGCTACCTCGACCTGGCCAACTCCTCAGGAGCGAACCCCAACGAGAACTTCGCCCGCGAGTTGCTCGAGCTGCACACGGTCGGGGTGGACGGCGGCTACAGCGAGAACGACATCAAGCAGGCTGCGAGACTCCTGTCGGGCCTGCGCATGGACTACAAGACCAAGACGGTCGCCTTCGACCCGGCCCGCCACTTCGTGGGTCCAGTGACGATCATGGGGTTCAGCCACCCGAACAACGTCGCGTCCCAGGGCCCGGTGGCCGCCCGGGAGTTCTACGAGTACCTCGCGTTCCACCCCAGCACGGCGCGATTCCTCGCCACCAAGCTCGCCCGCCGGTTCGTGGGCGACGACCCGCCGACCTCGCTGGTGTCCCGGCTCGCCGGTGTCTACCTGGCCAACGACACCGAGATGGTCCCGGTTCTCCAGGCACTCTTCGCCTCGGCCGAGTTCGCGGCCAGCGGCGGGCTGAAGGTGCGCCGTCCGATGGAGCACCTGGTCGCCGTCTGCCGGGCGATCGGGATGCAGCCGAGCACGGACCCGCAGACGTTGCGCAACACCATCGGCAAGCTCTCCGCGTCCGGCCACATGCCGTTCGCCTGGCCCGCCCCGGACGGGTATTCGGACGTCGCAGCGGACTGGCAGGGCGCCGGCCAGGCCCTCAGCCAGTACACCGTCGCCAGAGACCTGGTGCGCGGCGCGTCCCCGAGCGGCTTCGGCTACCAACCGATCTCGTCCCTGCTCACCGACCCGGCGAAGGCGACCACAGCCGCGGCCATCGCCGACCAGCTGTGCGCCCGGCTGTTCGGCCGCGCCCCGACGACGAACGAGCGAGCCGCGGTGGCGACGATCCTGTCCGCGCCTGCGTTGCCGGCGACCTACACCCCGGGCGGCACCCAGGACACCGCCACCAGGGCCGCCGCGCTCATGCTCATGCATTCCTACAGCTTCTTGACCCGATGACTGCCTGCCGACCCCCGCGTGGACTGCGCACCGAACCGGAGACATCATGACCTCGCCCGCCCTCACCCGCACCCAGGCAGCCACCGACAGCGACGCCTGTGGGTGCCGCGAAGGCCAGCGCATGGAGCTGTCCCGCCGCGGGATCCTCACGATGCTCGGCGGCGCAGCTCTCGTCACCGCCACCCTCGGCGATGCCCAGTTCGCCTTCGGGGCCACCGCGGGCACCGCGGCGAACGTGCTGGTGACGATCGTGCTGGGGGGCGGCATCGACGGGCTGTCCGTCGTCGTCCCTCTCGGTGACCCCGACTACGCGCCGAACCGGCCCGGCATCGCGGTGCCGGCCTCGACGGCCCTGCAGGTCGACTCGACGTTCGGCCTGCACCCGGCCCTGTCGCCGCTGTACCCGCTGTGGAATGCAGGCAGGTTCGGCGCCGTCCAGGCCGTCGGCCAGCCATCACCCAGCCGGTCCCACTTCGACGCCATGGAGGAGCTGGAGCGGGCGGCGCCCAACTCCTCGCTGCGCACCGGGTGGGTGAACCGCGCGATCGGGCTCCTGCCCGACAGCGGCCCGCTGGAGGCGGTGGCCCTGGGCAGTGCGGTGCTCCCGGGACACCTTCGGGGCCCCAACCCGAAGCTGGCAGCAGGCCGGTTGGCCGACGTCAACCTGCCTCTCGACACCGTCACCTCGCTGTCGCTGTGGCAGAAGGCGTTCACCCAGCTGCACACCGGCGAACGGCCCGAGGTATCGGCGCCGATGAAGGGAGCGCTCGCCGCAGCAGGTGCGGCAGGCGCCATCCCGGCATCGACGGCGACCGGGTACCCCGACAACTCGTGGGGGACGGCTCTGAAGGACGTCGCGCGCATGGTCAAGGCCGACGTCGGCCTGCGCGTTGCCAGCGTCAACTACGGCGGCTGGGACCACCACGAGAACTTCGGCGGTCCGACCGGCACCGGCTCCACCTTCGCCGGGCGTCTGTCCGGGCTCGCGCAGGGCCTGGCCGCCCTGGCCAACGACCTGGGGCCGGACTTCGACCGCGTGACGATCATGACCCTGACCGAGTTCGGACGGCGGGTCAAGGAGAACGGCAGTGGTGGCCTCGATCACGGGCACGGCTTCTCCGTCCTGCTGCTCGGGGGTGGCGTCAACGGGGGAAAGGTCCACGGCCGCTGGCCCGGCCTGGCCCCCGCGAACCTCGACAGCAGACTGGACCTGGCGGTGACCACCGACTACCGCTCCATCGTCACCGAGATCCTGGTGGGGCGGATGGGGGTGTCCTCGACGTCGCAGGTCTTCCCGGGGTTCACCGCCGCAGCGGTCGGCGCCGTGCGCGCGACCTGACCAGCGCCGGGGCTCTCAGAAGAGCCAGTGCAGGCGGGGCCGCCGCTACGCGGAGGACCGAGCAGGTCGGGCGTAGGCGGCGCGGAGATGCGGCGTCGACAGCACGACCCGGACGAGCAGCAGGACGGCGCTGAAGACCAGTTGCTCGATCACCATCCACGTGGGGTACAGCCCCGGGATCAGGCAGGTGGCCACGGCGACGACCGGGAACACGACGCTGAACAGCCGCAGCCGGGAGTACGCCCACCAGAAGCCGAGCCGGGCCCGCCAGAGGAAGTAGAACAGCGTGCCCGCGATCCCGAAGATGACCAGCAGCCGCCACCACACCACCGGCGACACCGGGTCGCCGGCCCGGGCACGGACGGCCGCCTCGACGATCGCGCCGGCACCGATCACGAACTCGGCCGACAGCAGCCAGGCGACCCGGGTGAACGCGGTCGTGGTGCGGGGGTCGACCCGGACGGCCTCCTCGACCCGGTGGGCCGCCTGACGCCCCGCCGCCAGTCGATCCACCCACAGGAGCAGCCGCTCCCGGTCCACGTGAGCTGCCTCCTCTGCGTGTCGGCAGGCCGGCTCGGTCGAGGTCAGCGTAGCGCCCTCGATGCCACGCGGATGGGGCGCTGCCGACCTGGATCCGCCCCGTGCCCGGTGGCATGGGATCTGGTCAGCCGGTGAGTACGATCTCGGGCAACGGGGCGCGGGCCAGGAGGATGATCTCGCCATGACGGTTGCGTCGGTCTTCGCCGGGATCGGCCGCTTCTGCGTGCGGTTCCGATGGCTGGTTCTGGTGCTCTGGCTCGTCGGGGCCTTCCTCGCAGCCACGCAGCTGCCGGCGCTGTCCAGCGTGACGCAGAGCGACAACACCAAGTTCCTGCCCGACAGCGCCCCGACCCAGCAGGCCACGGCGCTGGCCGCGCCGTTCGGCACCGCGGACCTGTTCCCGCTGCCGGTGATCGTGGCCCGGGATGGTGCAGCGCTGACGGCAGCGGACCTCAATGCCATATCCGAGCTTCAGGCCCGGCTGCGATCCGTGGACCAGGTGGTCAAGGTCCAGGACGCCGGGCGTTCGGGGGACGGACAGGCGGAGCAGGTGATCGCCTTCGCGCGACTGGCCGGCGGGGACAACGCCCAGGCGATCGCGCTGGTCGACGACCTGCGCTCGACGCTGTCCGCGGCCGCCCTGCCAGCAGGCCTGTCGGCCCATCTGACCGGTGCGTTCGCCGTCCAGGTCGATCAGCAGGAGGCCTCGGGGAACCAGGGCACTCAGGTGGAGGCGTTGTCCTCCCTGTTCATCGTCGTGCTGCTGGTCCTGATCTTCCGCTCGCTGTCGCTGAGCCTGACCACCCTCGCCCCGGCCTTCTTGTCCGTGGCCATCTCCGGACCGCTTGTCGCCGAGGCCTCCCGGCACGGCCTTCAGGTCTCCCCGCTGGCCCAGTTCCTGTTGATCGTCCTCGTCCTGGGCGCCGGTACGGACTACGGGCTCTTCCTGGTCTTCCGCGTCCGGGAGGAGCTTCAGGAACGTCCCCACGAGGAGGCCGGTGCCCTGTTCCCCGGTACGTCCGGCGTGGGGCGCAGCCTCGTACGCGATCTGACGACCGCACGCGAACCGGCCCGGGAGGCCATCGTGCACTCGGTCACGAAGGTCGGGGAGTCGATCGCGGCGTCCGCCGGCACAGTGATCATCGCCATGCTCACGCTGCTGCTGGCCAGCTTCCCCTTCTACCGGGATCTGGGGCTGCCGTTCGCGATCGCGATCGTCGTCACCCTTCTGGCCGCCTTGACCCTGCTGCCGGCGCTGCTGTCGATCAGGCTGTCCGTGCTGGCGGTCAAGCGATCGCTCTTCCAGGCCTGGTTCCACCGCCCGAAGCTGGTGCCGTGGAGCATCCAGGGTCGGGGTGGCGCCGGGGTCTGGGGTCGGATCGCCGGCCGCATCGTGCGCCACCCCTGGCCCACCCTGGTCGCCGGGATGGTGCTGTTCGGGGGGCTGTCCTTCGGGGTACTGGGGTACGCCTCAGGCGGCTTCGAGGGAGACACCGCGCCACCGGCGGGCAGCGACTCCGCAGCCGGCCAGGCGCTGCAGGACAAGCACTTCCCCCGGACGGCGGCGAACCCGACCGCGCTGCTGTTCAGGTTCACCACGCCGGTCTGGGACGACCCCACACCGGTGTCCGCCGCCACCGGACAGCTGACGGCGAGCAGGCAGTTCACGAATGTCACCGGGCCGCTCAACCCTGGTGGCTCGCCGCTCACCGTCGCTCAGTACACCCGGCTGCACAGCGCCCTGGGCCCGGCCAACGCGCTGCCCCCGCAACCGCCGGCGAGCAGCCCCGTCGCGCCGGAGCAGTACCTGCTGTACCGGGCCACGGCCAACTACGTCAGCCCGGACGGACGCACCGTGCAGTTCGCCGCAGGACTGACCGCCGGCGACCCGGCCAGCACTGCGGCGATGGACGCCACCCCGGCGATCCGGGACGAGGTGGCGGCGGTGGCCAGGTCGGTTCACGCCACCGGCAACGGGGTCCTGGGCCAGGCGTCGGCTCTGTACGACATCAGCAGCATCTCGGCGGACGACCTGACGAAGATCGTCCCGATCGCGATCCTGGCGATCGGCTTCCTGCTGGCCCTGGTGCTGCGCAGCATCGTCGCCCCGGCGTACCTGATCGCGTCGGTCGGCATCTCCTACCTGGCCGCGCTGGGACTGGCCGTGATCGCCTTCATCAAGATCGCCGGCGATGGCGGTCTTGTGTTCTTCATGCCCTTCCTGATGTTCATCTTCCTCCTGGCTCTCGGCGAGGACTACAACATCCTGATCATGTCCCGGATCCGGGAAGAGGCCCACGGGCTGCCGTTGCGCGATGCCGTGGTCAAGGCCCTGAGCTCCACCGGGACGACGATCACCTCGGCCGGACTCGTGCTCGCCGGGTCCTTCGTCGTCCTGACCGTGGTCGCCGGGAGCGGGTCCGGCAGCACCCAGATCCGCGACATCGGCCTGGGCCTGGCGTTCGGCATCCTGATGGACACCTTCCTGGTCCGCACCCTGTTGGTGCCCTCCACCGTCGTGCTCCTCGGCCGCTGGAACTGGTGGCCGTCCCGGCTCAGCAGGACCGCACCGCCGCCCACCCCCACGGACCCGGCAGTCAGCGGCGGGTGATCCGGAACGTCCAACGCCGGCGGCGATCCGCGTCCGCGTCAGGGAAGGCCGACCGGGCCGACGCACCCTGCTCCAGGGCCGCCGCCCGGGCCCTGGCCAGGTCGAGGGTCCGGCGGTAGTCGGGGTTGCCGGGGTGGGCCAGGACCAGCCGTTCACCCAACTCGATCGCCCGCTGGTACCCGGCGGCGGCTTGGGCGATCCACCCCTGGTCGGCGTCCAGCTCGGCAAGCTCCGTGACGGCGGTCGCGAGGTCGTACTGGAAGGCCGGGTTGCCCGGCTCGAGCTCCACCCGCTGGCCCAGCGCGTCCACGGCCTGGCGATACCCGGACGCCGCCAGGGCCAGCCGGCCCTCGGCGCGGTCATGACCCGCCAACCGCTGGTACTCGGTAGCCAGGTCGCGCTCGTGGTCCGGGCCGGTGGGGCCTGCCGCCACCGCCTCGTCGAACAGGGACGGCTCACGAGGCGGGCCCGGCGGTACCGGGGTCAGGCCGGCGCGGCCGGCGCGGCGGCGACTCCGCAGTGCAGCACCGAACATCACGGCCAGGAACAGGCCGGCCACGAGCCCTGCCCAGAGGTATCCGCTGCCTGCCTCCCCTGCGGTCGGGGAGCCCGTGCCGGACGACGGGACCCGCGCAACGGGCAGGTCGACGTCCACCAGAACCGGCCCACCGTCCGCCTCGACCCGCAGACCGACCCGCGTGACACCGGCCGGCGGATGGCTGAAGGTGACCGTGTAGCGCCTGCCCAACGCATCGGCCACCGCATCGAAGGCCTCGAGGGAACGCCCCGGTGGGGTGGCGATCGCCATGCCTCCGGTGAGCCTCGCCACGGTGGGCCAGTAGGCGTCGTCGCCGCTCGTGGTGACGACGGCGACGATCGTGCCCGCCGTGCGCAGCCGCTCGGCCAGGACGGTCGCGGGTTCGCCGCCCGCGGTGGGGGCGGCCGTGTACAGCACGATCACCCGTCGGGCGGCGGGCCGGGCAGGGAGCTGCTGCACGGCGAGGGTGAGCGCGTCGGAGGTCGCCCGTCCCCCGCTGCTGCGCAGGGAACTGGCTGCTCTCAGATCGTCCGAGACGCCCACCGAGGTGCTCGCGGCGACCTCGGGTGGACGACGGTCGGCGATCAGCGCGGTCGAGGTGCCGGGCGGCAGCTGGAGCAGGAG
>JBAPWU010000264.1:0-2208 GCA_049283855.1 Kineosporiaceae bacterium | reverse complement strand
CCCAGAGGCCGTGGGTCGCTGTCGGGGATGGAGGTGGCGGCCCGCCACACGGCGATGTCGCGGCGCAGCTCCGGGCTGGGGTGGGTGGCCAGGTGCCGGGTCCAGGCCTGGTCGCCTCGGGTGTGGGCGGCTTCGGCGACCTGGGCGGCGAGGCCGGCGACCAGCGTCGCGCGGGCGGTCAGGTAGGGGCCCCAGGTGGGGTGGGTGGTCAGGGCGTCGGGGATGGCGGGCAGCCAGGGCAGTGGCCCTGGGGCGGTGCCGGTGCTCAGGCGCCAGTGCAGGACGGCGGCCCGGTCGGCGGCGTCATCGAGGTCTCGGCGGTCGGCGGCCGCCGTGAGCCGGGGGAGGGGGTCGGTGCCGTCGAGGCCCAGGAGTAGGAGGTGTCCGCGCAGCGCGGGCCAGGCCGGCTCACCGTCCAGGCCGGGCAGGACGGCGTCGATGCGGTGGGTGAGGTCGTTGATGGCGGCGGCGCCGGTGAGGCGTTCGGCGGCCACGGTGAGGGCGTCGCTGTAGCGGTCGGTGGCCGGGCCGAGGCGGCTGGATGCCTCGGTGGCGGTGCGGTGTTGGGTGCTCGCCGAGGTGGGGGAGTCGTCGCGGGCCAGGACGGCGGTGAGGAGGTCGGTGGCGGTCGGGGGGTGGATCGTCTCGGGCCGAATCACGGTGTGCGGGTCGCCGTCGCCGACGACCTCGAGGTAGAGGTGGTTGGCGTTCCGGCCGCGGGTGAGCATGGTGTAGAGCTGTTGGCGGCTCTCGGTGCCGGTGAGCAGCCCGTGCATGGTGTCGGCGGTGACGCCTTGAGCGGTGTGGATGGTGGTGGCGTAGCCGAGGTCGACCGAGGCGGCCACGTAGTCGGCGGGCAGGTGCACGCGCAGGTGGTGACGGGTGTGGTGCACGCTCAGGGAGCCGTCGCCGTGGACGGCGCTCACTAGCCACCGGTCGCCGTTCTTGACCCAGTCGGTCGCGGACAGCCGCAGCCGACGGTCGTTGGCCCGGGTGATCACCACGTCGCCGACGCCGACCCGGGCGCCGCCGGCCAGGGCCGCGGCCGGGCTGGTGTCGGCGGTGCCGGCGAGTCGGTGGGCGCGGGCTCGCTGGTTGAGTTCGGCGGCCAGGGCACGGGTGGGGGCGAGCATGAGCGCATCGAGCCCCATGTCGCGGTCGAGTTGCCAGGCCGTGAAGGCGTCCTGGGTCATGGTGGCCAGGTCACCAACGTGGACCCGGTGGTGGTCGAGGTAGTAGCCCAGGGCCTCGGGGTCCCCCTCGCGCAGGGCCAGGGACGCGGCGGCCTCGCTGGGGTCGGTGAACCGCAGGAGTTCGGTGAGCCGCAGCGCCCCGTGGGTGGCCTCGATGTCCCGTAGCACCCCGCCGGCGCCGATCGCCGACAGTTGGCGGTCATCGCCGATCAGCCGGACGGTTCCGCCGCGGCCCAGGATCCAGGTGAGGGCGGCGTCCAGGGACAGGGTGTCGGCCATGGCGGCCTCGTCCAGGACGACCAGGGTGGTGGGGCCGACCCGTTCGGCCCAGTCGGGCAGGGCCCCGGCACTGATGGCGTGGGTGAGTTTGGCCAGGGTGTCGGTGGCGGCGCCGAGCTGGTCGCGCAGTGCGGCCGCGGCGGCCGCGGACGGCGCGAGCCCGATCACGTGTCCCCCGGATTCGGTCCAGGCCCGGGCCAGGGCGCGCATCGCGGTGGTCTTGCCGGATCCGGCCGGGGCGATCGCCAGCTGGAGGCGGGCCGGGTTGGTGGCCATCGCCCGGACCAGTGCGGCCTGTCCGAGGTTGAGGTCCACGCCGTTCGCTGCGGCCTCCAGCAGTGCGATGTCGACGTCGGTGTCGGTGGCGGTCGGCCCGTCGGTGCGGGCGCCGGCGGCGACGATCCGGGCCTCGGCGGCCAGGATCGCGGTGCTGGTGTAGCGGGTGGCCTCGTGGACGGTGTACATCGAGGCCCCGTCCCGGCGGCGCAGCGGGGCCGGGTCGGGCAGGTCGTCCACGGGGGGAGTCACCGGCACCGACCGGCCGGTCAGGGCAGCGTCCACGACCTGCTCCACGAGCGCCTCGGCGTGTTCGCGGGGCATCGCGGTTCCCCGGACCTGCCGCCACGCCTCGGCCCGCACGTGGCAGGCTTGCCAGGTCGCCTGCCGCGCCGCGACCGCGGCCACGACCCGGTCGGCGGCCTGCTCCACCCACCGGTCCACCTGCTGCGCGCTGGCC
>JBAPWU010000263.1:0-7613 GCA_049283855.1 Kineosporiaceae bacterium | reverse complement strand
GAGGGGAGCGACTGCGCCGGCGACGTGACCGCGCGGCGGGTGCCCGTTGACAGGTCCCGAGCGGAGGTGGCCGGGCTTCCCGGCCCGTGGGGCACCACCTACGCTCGACCCGTGCCGGAGGACTTCCTCATCGCCCGCAACCCCGAGCCCGGCTCGACGCTGCCCTACCTGATCCGGGTGCCGCTCGGTCCGGGGCCGGCTCCGGCCGGAGATCGTCGCCGCCTACCGCGAGCACCACGCGGGCGAGAGCCCGTTCGGACGGTGACGCGGCCATCCGGGTGACGACCCGGGTCGCCGCGTCATGATCCGATCAGCGCGGAGCGAGCCGGATCGCGCCGTCCAGCCGGATCACCTCTCCGTTGAGCATCGCGTTCGACACGATGTGCAGGACCAGGTCCGCGAACTCCGAAGGCCGGCCCAGGCGCGCCGGGTGGGGAGTCTGGCTGCCGAGCGACTCCCGGACATCCTCGGGCAGCCCGGCCACCATGGGCGTGTCGAAGGTGCCGGGGGCGATCGTGACCACGCGGATCTGCTTGTCCGCCAGGTCCCGCGCCACGGGGAGGGTGAGCCCGACGATGCCGCCCTTGGACGCGGCGTAGGCGGCCTGGCCGACCTGACCGTCGTAGGCGGCGACCGACGCCGTGTTGACGATCACCCCCCGCTCGCCGTCCACGGGCTCGGCGGCGGCCATCCGCTCGGCGGCGAGCCGGATCACGTTGAAGGTGCCGATCAGGTTCACGGTGACCACGCGGGCGAACACGTCCAGCGGGTGCACTCCCCTGCGTCCGAGCACCCGCACCGGCGGGGCGATCCCGGCGCAGTTCACCGCGACCCGCAGGGTGCCCAGACCCGCGGCGACGTCCATCGCCGCAGCGACGTCGGTCTCGCTGGTGACGTCGGCCGGGCAGAACACGGCCCGGTCGCCGAGGGAGGCGGCCACCTCCGCCCCGGCCGACGCGGGCAGGTCCATGATCACTACAGCGAGGCCGGCTGCGTGCAGGGCCCGCGCGGTGGCCGAGCCGAGTCCCGACGCTCCGCCGGCGATGACGGCGACCGCGTCGCCCAGGGTGTCCAGCTGCATGCACGGCATCCTGTCAGCGCGCGACCGTCGTGGAGAAGGGGCGCGCGCGCTGTCGCCTGGGCAACACCTCGGGCGGGCCGGCGCGCCGGCCCGCCGACCGCCGGCGCCTGCGTTTGCCCACCCCACCCGGAGGCGTGAATCATGAACGAGATGGAGCGGGCTCGGCTCACCCTTCCTGCCCGGCCGGAATCGGCCGGGCGGGCCCGGCAGTGGGTCGGCGAGGTGCTCGAGGCCCACGACCTGATCCACCTGATCGACACCGCGGCCCTGCTGGTCTCCGAGCTGGTCACCAATGCGCTGCGCCACTCCGGCGGCCCCTACGAGATCCAGGTGGGGGTGGGCCCGACCAGCGCCACGATCTCGGTCACCGACGGCGAGGGGGGCAGACCGCGCCGACGGGGCACCGCCGCCTCGATCCGGCGGGAGCGCGGTGGCGACCTGTCCGAGACCGGCCGCGGGCTGCTCCTGGTCGGCGCGCTCTCCGACGGGTGGGGCTGGCAGGTCACCGCGGGCGGCAAGCGGGTCTGGTTCCGGCTGACCATCGCCTGAGCCACGGCGGACGGTTGCTGGCCCGGCGGCTCAGCCCAGGGCACGCAGCTGGGACATGCCGGCCAGGGTGCGCACGGTCTGCGGATCGCGCGCCTCCAGCCGGGTGACCAGGGCGAGCAGCACACCGGCCGTGGTCAAGGCATCGCCGAGGGCGTGGTGAGGGGTGTGCACCGGAAGCCCCAGGGACAGGGCCAGGCGCTCCAGGCTGGGCTCGCTGTCATCGCTGCCGGACGGCGCCATGCCGGTCTGGCGGGCCAGGGCCGCGGTGTCCACGGTCACCGGGCGGCTGTCGGCCAGCATGGTGGACAGCAGCAGCGCGCTGTCCTGGCCGGCATCGCGAATCCACCCGGTGGTCGCCGCGTTCCACGCCGACAGGGAGCGGCCGAACCGGGCCGTGTCGGCATTGGCGCCGTCCGGGCACCGCCGCAGCCCCGCCTTCTCCATGTCGTCCAGCACGGCGGCCGCCTCGCTGCGCACCCGGGCGCTGATGTCCCCGGCCGGCTCGGGCGGGTCGGCCCAGACCAGGGCGGTGTCGACGTCCGAGGTGGGCAGCACCTCGCGGCGGGCCAGCGAACCCAGCACCATTTGGGAGCACTCCACCCCGACCTCCATCGGGCTGAGCACCAGCAGCCGGCGCAGCACCGAGTCCAGGACGGCGGCCAGCAGGCCACCGATGCGCACCGGCGGGACCCCCGCGTCGTACAGCTCGACCGCGGTGCCGGGCAGCAGCGAGACGGCGTGGGCCAGTTCGGTCAGCCCGGCCGCGGAGTCGATCGCCGCCCGGACCACCAGCGGGTCGCGCACCTCGGCGGAGGTCAGGTCGACCACGCACCACCCCGACCGCGCGTTCGGTCGCATCGGTGAGGATCAGGTGGTGCACGCCGCGCTCGACCATCTCCAGGAGCGCGGTGGCCAGGGGGTGTCCTCGGGAACGGTGAGCGCCGGCCGGGTGGCCAGCGTGGCGATCTCGGCGTGCGGCGGCACCTTCCCGGTTCCGACCGTGGCCCGGAAGTCGGCGTCGGTGACGATGCCGAACCCGTCCGGGAAGGTCACCACGGCACAGGACTGGCGCTCCTCGCCGATCCTCGCCGCCACCTCGGAGATCGGCGTGCCGGCGGCACAGACCACGAGCGAGCGCGCGTAGCGGCTGACCGGCACCAGGGCCCGGTCGCGCAGCCCGGTGGGATGCGCCGAGACCCTGGCCCGGTTCACCAGGGCACCGTAGGGGGCGAACCGCAGCCGGTCGGGGCGCTGCAGGACCCCGCGCGGGTCGTCGATCCGGTAGACCAGCCAGTCCTCGGACGCCCTGATCGTCAGCGTGGGCTTGACCCCGCCGAACAGCGACATCTGCCCGAACGTGTCGCCCGAGTGCAACTGGTCGAGCAGCCGGCCCCGGTCGAGCACCTCCACCGATCCGGTGCGTACCACCCACAGGTGCTTGAGGGCATCGTCGCCGGCGGCGATGATGACCGCACCGGCCGGGAAGTACTCCGCCTCGACCGACTCAGCGAGCCGCTCCAGGTCGTCCAGGTCGAGGGCGTCGTACGGGGGCTGCCCGCCGAGGAAATCGACGAACTCCTTCACGCCCGCCATTGGGCCAGCCGCCGCGGAGGCGGGTCGAGCGGGAGCGCCGCACCAACCCTGCCCGCGCAGGTGCAGGTGCAGGTGCGCCGAACGGCGCCCACCGGCGCCGGACACACAGCAGTGCCGCTCCCCTGGGACGGGAAGCGGCACCACGTGTCTGGCTCGGGGCGTCCTGGCCGGCCGCCCCAAGAAGGTCAGCCTTGGTCGACCCGCTGCTGGGGGATGCCGGCGAGCAGTGCGCGAACCTCGGACTCGCGGTAACGGCGGTGACCCCCGAGGGTGCGGATCGAGGACAACTTGCCTGCCTTGGCCCAGCGCGTGACCGTCTTCGGGTCGACGCGGAACAGTGCTGCGACCTCGGCCGGCGTGAGCAACGGCTCGGCGTCGGGCGAACGGGTGGTCATGTGATCCTCCAGGAACAGGGGCGCGGACCCCCGATGAGTTACATCCTGCACTCTGACACGGGCGCCGAGTACCACTTCCGCTAGATATCAGCCGTTCGACGGAAGGAACGCCCATTTGGAGTACTTCGGGTAGTTGTGAGACGACAGAACGTCGCAGATCAGGCACGCGGCGCCCGGCCGGACAACGTTGCCGATCGGAACAACACCGATGTTAGCGGCGACCGGGCCCTTTCCGGGCGATGTGCGGCTTTGACGAACAATCTCCACCCTATGGGGGATACCCGGGGTAGCCCGATCCGCCGGGCACCCACCGTGCTCCTGGGCCGCGCCGTAGCCCCCGCCGCGGAACCGGGTTGCCCCACACCAGCGGGCCGGGATGCCATAGGGGCCGGTGACGATGTACCGTTACTGGCACGAGACGATGCTGACCAACATCCGGGGCCCCGCCACGGGCGCCTGCCCCGGATCGATGTATGAGGGGGTCGACGCCATGGGGCGCGGCCGTCAGAAGGCCAAGCAGACGAAGGTTGCTCGGCAGCTGAAGTACTTCAGCCCGAACACCGACTACACGGCCCTCCAGCGGGAGCTCGCGGGCTCCCCCGGCCATGCCGACGGCCACGTTGCACCAGCGGACGACGCGTTCGACCAGGACGACGAGTTCGACGAGGGCGACCTGGACGACGACGCGGACGATGACGGCGACGCGGACGACGAGTACGCCGGCTGGTCCGCCGGCGGCAGTCGCTGAGTCGACGGTACCTCTGACACCACAGGTTCGGTCCGACGCACCCGTTCGCGGGTGATCCGGGGTCAACTGTGGTGCTCGCCCATCATCACCACGGCTCCCCCGTCCACGCCCTTGGCTCCCTGGACGAACGGGCCCCGGGCGTCGGACGGCGGGTCACCCACCCGGCCCAGCACCCAGGCCGGGACGCCCCGCTCGGACAACCGGCCGAGCGCACGCTCGGCGGCGTCCGGCGCGACCACGGCGGTCATCCCCACCCCCATGTTCAGGGTGCGTTCGAGATCGGCCGAGGGCACCCGGCCGAGCCTGCGGACCAGGGCGAAGATCGGGGCGGGTGCCCAGCTCGACCGGTCGACGGTGGCCACCACCCCGTGCGGCATCACCCGGGCCAGGTTGGCGGCGAGCCCGCCACCGGTGACGTGGGCGAGCGCGTGCAGGTCCTCACCCAGCGCGTCGGCCAGGTCGATCAGGTCGGGGGCGTAGAGCCGGGTCGGCTCCAGCAGCTCCTCGCCCACTGTGCGGCCGAGGTCCTCGACGTACCGCCCGTAGTCCCACCCCGACGCCGAGAAGACCCGGCGCACCAGGGAGTAGCCGTTGGCGTGCAGCCCTGAGGAGGCCATCGCCAGCACCACGTCGCCGGAGCGGACCCGGTGCGGGCCGAGCAGGCCGTCGGCCTCCACGACGCCGACCGCAGCCCCGGCCAGGTCGTACTCGGTCGGTTCCAGCAGGCCCGGATGCTCGGCCGTCTCCCCGCCCACCAGGGCGCAGCCGGCCCGCTCGCACGCGGCGGCGATGCCGCCCACGATCGCTGCGATCCGCTCGGGCACCACTCGCCCGCAGGCGATGTAGTCGGTCATGAACAGCGGACGTGCCCCGCTGACGACGATGTCGTCGACCACCATCGCGACCAGGTCGACGCCCACCGTGTGATGCGTGTCCAGCGCCTGGGCCACGGCCACCTTGGTGCCGACGCCATCGGTGCTGGTGGCCAGCAGCGGCCGGCGGTAGGCCCGGAGCACGCTCGCGTCGACCAGCCCCGCGAACCCCCCGATCCCGCCCAGCACCGGGGTGAGCACGCCGGCGTGGGTGCGGGCCACGGCCGCCTTCATCAGTTCGACGGCACGGTCCCCGGCCTCGACGTCGACTCCCGCGCCGGCGTAAGTGATCGGCCCAGTGATCGGCTCGGTCATGCGACCGGCGCCGTCGGCGTCAGGGACACCTGTAGCTCGGGCTGCTCCAGCGCGTGCTTGCCCAGGACCACCTCGTCGGACAGCGGCACCGGGTACTCGCCGGTGAAGCAGGCCGTGCACAGGTTGGCCCGCGGCTGACCGGTGGCGCCCACCATGGCATCCAGCGAGATGTACCCGAGGGTGTCGGCGCCGATGCTCGTGCGCACCTCGTCGATCGAACGGCCGCTGGCGACCAGCTCGGCCCGGGTGGCGAAGTCGATGCCGTAGAAGCAGGGCCAGGTCACCGGGGCGCTGGAGATCCGCACGTGCACCTCGGCGGCGCCGGCCTCGCGCAGCATCTTGATCAGGGCCTGCTGGGTGTTGCCCCGCACGATCGAGTCGTCCACGACGACCAGCCGCTTGCCGGCGATCACCTCGCGCAGCGGGTTGAGCTTGAGCCGGATCCCGAGCTGGCGGATGGTCTGGCTGGGCTGGATGAACGTGCGCCCGACGTAGGCGTTCTTGACCAGGCCCTGCCCGTAGGGGGTCCCCGACTCCTGGGCGTAGCCGACCGCGGCCGGGGTGCCCGACTCGGGCACCGGGATCACCAGGTCGGCCTCGACCGGGTGCTCGCGGGCCAGGCGTCGCCCCATCTCCACCCGGGCTGTGTGCACGGACCGGCCGACGATGGTGGTGTCGGGGCGGGCCAGGTAGACGTACTCGAACACGCACCCGGTGGGGTGCGGGTCGGCGAACCGGGTGGAGCGCGGGCCGTCGGCGTCGATCGCGATCAGTTCGCCCGGCTCGACCTCGCGCACGAAGGAGGCGCCCACGATGTCCAGCCCGGCGGTCTCGCTGGCCACTACCCATCCGCGCTCCAGCCGGCCGAGGACCAGCGGGTGGATGCCGTTGGGGTCGCGAGCGGCATAGAGGGTGTGTTCGTCCATGAAGACCAGGCTGAAGGCGCCGCGCAGGAGCGGCAGCACCTCCAACGCGGTGACCTCCAGGGTCTGCCCGCCGTTGCCGGCCAGCAGCGCCGTGATCAGCGCGGTGTCGGTGGTGTTCCCCCGGGCCAGTTCGCCTCCGGCGTCGCCGTCGGGGTTGTCGCCGTCGAGGCGGGCCGCCCGCTCGCGCAACGCGAACGTGTTGACCAGGTTGCCGTTGTGGGCCAGGGCCACCGTGCCCGAGGTGGTGGCGCCGAGCGTGGGCTGGGCGTTCTCCCAGGTGGAGCCGCCGGTCGTGGAGTACCGGCAGTGGCCGACGGCGAGCTGACCGGTCAGCGAGCGCAGCGCGGTCTCGTCGAAGACCTGGGCGACCAGCCCGATGTCCTTGTAGACCAGGATCTGGTTGCCGTTGCTCACCGCGATCCCGGCGGCCTCCTGCCCCCGGTGCTGCAACGCGTACAGCCCGTAATAGGCAAGCTTGGCGACCTCTTCACCCGGGGCCCAGACCCCGAAGACACCGCACACGTGATGAAGTCTCGCACACGCGCTCGACCCTCAGCCGCGGCTGCGGCCCAGCCGATCGGCCAGGACCGCCAGCGCTGCGCCGACCAGTGCGCCGACCATGCCGCCGATGGCGGCCAGGTACCCCACCGCTGCGGTGAGGCTGACGTCCAGCTGGGGCAGCGGGCGCAGCAGCACCAGGGCCAGCCCGATCAGGAGGCCGAGCAGCGCTCCGGTGGCGGTGAAGCGGGCGAAGCGGGGCGCCGTGCGCAGCTGCACCTGCACCGCACCGGGCGGGCCGCCGGACGACGCGGTGGGCGACGCGGAGGGCGACGGGACGCCCCCGGGCGGGGTGCCGTCCGGGTCGTCGGTGGCCGGGTTCTGCTCGCTCACGCGTTCCACCCTAGGTCCCCGGTGCTCAGCAGGGGCAGGAGGCCGGACAGGTCCGAGCGTTCCCCGCTGGCCAGCACCCGCCCCGCCGCCACCGCCTCGGCCCAGGAGGACCGGCCGGTGACCAGTTCGAGCCAGCATCCGGCGTCGGTCTGCACCACGTTCGGCGGGGTTCCGCGGGTGTGGCGGGGCCCGGCGAGGCACTGCACCACACCGAACGGCGGCACCCGCACCTCGCAGCTGCCC
>JBAPWU010000262.1:0-2930 GCA_049283855.1 Kineosporiaceae bacterium | reverse complement strand
CGCGCTCACCGCGGGCCAGCGCGAGGTCGGCGAGCAGATCGCCGCCGACCTGGCCGCCGAGCACCCGATGCACCGGCTGCTGCAGGGCGAGGTCGGCTCGGGCAAGACCGTGGTCGCGGTGCGCGCGATGCTCACCGTCGTGGACGGGGGTGGGCAGGCGGCGCTGCTGGCCCCGACCGAGGTGCTCGCGGCCCAGCACCACCGTTCGATCTCCTCGCTGCTCGGGGAGCTGGCCGAGGGCGGGCTGCTCGGCGGTGAGCGCGGAACCCGGGTGGTGCTGCTGACCGGGTCGATGTCGGCAGCAGCCCGGCGGGCGGCGCTGCTGGAGATCGTCAGCGGGGATGCCGGCATCGTGATCGGCACCCATGCCCTGCTCCAGGAGCGGGTCTCCTTCTGCGATCTCGGCCTGGTCGTTGTGGACGAGCAGCACCGGTTCGGGGTGGAGCAGCGAGACCTGTTGCGGGGCAAGGCGAGGACCAGTCCGCACCTGCTGGTGATGACGGCCACGCCGATCCCGCGGACCGTGGCGATGACGGTGTTCGGCGATCTGGAGACCTCGACCCTGACCGAGGTCCCGGCCGGCCGCCCCGCGGTGACCAGCCACGTCGTGGCGCTGGCCGACAATCCCGGCTGGTACCCGCGGGTCTGGCAGCGGCTGCGGGAGGAGATCGAGCGCGGCCACCAGGCCTACGTGGTCTGCCCGAGGATCGACGGCGACGGGCATTCCGACCAGGAGGAGCCGCCCGGGGAGGGCGCCGAGGAGGAGGCGCGCAGGAGGCCGCTGCGCGCCGTCGTGGAGGTGCTCGAGCAGCTGCGGGCCGAGCCGGCCCTGGCCGGGCTGCGGATCGAGGCGCTGCACGGGCGGGTCCCGGCCGAGGATCGCGAGCGGGTGATGGCCGCGTTCGCCGCCGGCCAGGTGCACGTGCTGGTCGCCACCACCGTGATCGAGGTCGGCGTCGACGTGCCGAACGCGACGGCGATGGTGGTGCTGGACGCCGACCGGTTCGGCATCTCCCAGCTGCACCAGCTGCGCGGGCGGGTCGGGCGGGGCGCTGGCGGTGGGGTGTGCCTGCTGGTCAGCGACGCCGAGGCCGGCACCGGCGCCCGCGAGCGCCTCGACGTGGTGGCCTCGACCACCGACGGGTTCGCCCTTGCCCGGGCCGACCTCGATCAGCGCCGCGAGGGCGACGTGCTCGGCGCCAACCAGTCCGGCGGGAAGTCCTCGCTCCGCCGGCTGCGGGTGCTCCGCGACGAGGACACGATCGTGGCGGCCCGGCACGAGGCCACCGCCCTGGTCGCCGCCGACCCCGACCTGTCCGGCCACCCCGCCCTGGCCCAGGCGCTGGCCGAGCTGCTCGACGCCGAGCAGGAGGCCTACCTGGAGCGCGGGTGAGTCGCGCCGGGGCCGCTGGATAGACTCCTCGACCGTGGAGCACACCGACTTCGTCTCGGCGCTGCGCGGTGCGGCTCCCTACATGCACGCCCACAACGGGCGCACCTTCGTCGTCGCCTTCCCGGGGGAGACCTGCGCCCGGGTGGAGTTCGAGCAGCTGATCTGCGACATCGCGCTGCTGTCCACCCTCGGCGTGAGGCTGGTGCTGGTGCACGGCGCCCGGCCGCAGATCGACGCCCAGCTGGCGATCCGGAACCTGACCCCGCGCTACGTGGGCGATCTGCGGGTCACCGACATCCCGACCATGGACGCGGTCAAGGCCGGCGTCGGTGCGCTGCGGATGGACATCGAGGCACTGCTGTCCAGCAGCCTGGTCAACACCCCGATGGGGGGTGCCCAGATCAAGGTGGTCGGGGGGACCTGGGTGACGGCGCGACCGGTCGGCGTGCGCGGCGGGGTGGACCACGAGCTCACCGGGCAGGTCCGGCGGGTGGACATCGCCGCGATCCGCGAGGCGCTGGCGACCGAGCGGATCGCCCTGCTCTCCCCGATCGGCTACAGCCCCACCGGCGAGGCGTTCAACCTGCGCAACGCCGACGTCGCCGAGGCCGTGGCGATCGGGCTCGGAGCGGACAAGCTGATCTTCGTGCTGGAGTCCGACCCCGGCACCTGGGACCTGGCCTCCTCGGCCGGCGACGCCGGTCAGCTGCTGCTGGGCGACGCCGAGCGGTTGCTGGCCGCCGAGTCCGTGCTCAGCCGGCTCTCGACCGAGGACCGCAACTGCGTGCGCGCGGGGCTGTCCGCCGGGCGCAGCGGCGTCCAGCGGGTGCACCTGGTCGGGGCCGGCGCGGACGGCGCCCTGCTGCGTGAGCTCTACACCCGCGACGGCTGCGGGCTGATGTTCTACGCCGACGAGGACTACGAGGCGACCCGGGACGCCACGATCGAGGACGTCGCCGGCATCCTGGCGCTGATCCGGCCGCTGCAGGCCGCCGGCGTCCTGGTGCCCCGCTCCCGGGAACAGCTCGAGCTCGACATCGACAGCTTCTCGGTGATGGTCCGGGACGGGACGGTGATCGCCTGCAACGCCATGATCGAGTTCGGTGAGGAGGCCACCGCCGAGTTCGCCTGTGTCGCCGTCCACCCGCAGTACCGCGGTCGCGATCGCGCCGAGGTCCTGCTGAAGCGGGCGGAGCTGACCGCTCGCCGCCGCGGCATCACACGGCTGTTCGCGCTCACCACGCACACCCCGCACTGGTTCGTCGAGCACGGCTTCGTCCCGGGCGGTCCGCACGATCTTCCGGTGCGCAGGCCGGCCGAGCACAACGCCCACCGCAACTCCCTGGTCCTGGTCAAGCAGCTATGACCAGGATCCAGCGATGACCAGGATCATCGCGGGCAGCGCCGGCGGGCGGCGGATCGAGGCGCCCGCGGGCCAGGCCACCCGTCCGACCAGCGATCGGGTCCGCGAGGCGATGTTCTCCGGCCTGGATGCCCGCGGCGCCGTGCGGGGGGCCCGGGTGCTGGACCTGTACGC
>JBAPWU010000261.1:0-10879 GCA_049283855.1 Kineosporiaceae bacterium | reverse complement strand
GCCTTGACCACGGCCATCACCGCCACGCCGCTCACCCGGCGTGCCACGGCGACGTTCCCGGCGATCGCGTCGGGGTCGACCTCGACCCAGCCCGCGTGGGCGCCCGCCGCCGGACTCATGTGCTCGGGCTCATCTGCTCCGGCCAGGTGCTCAGGCCAGGTGCTCAGGCCAGCACACTGTTCACGTCGGTGCAGGGCAGACCGAACGCGTCGGCGACGCCTCCGTAGGTGACGTGACCGTCGTAGGTGTTCAGGCCGCGGGCCAGGGCGGGTTCGGCGACCAGCGCGTCGCGCCACCCCTTGTCCGCCAGCCGGACCGCATACCCCATGGTCGCGTTCGTCAATGCCCAGGTCGAGGTGTTCGGCACCGCGCCGGGCATGTTTGCGACGCAGTAGTAGATCGCGTCGTGCACCCGGAACGTCGGGTCGGCGTGCGTGGTCGGCCGCGATCCCTCGAAGCAGCCGCCCTGGTCGATGGCGACGTCGACCAGCACCGCGCCGGGCTTCATCTGGGCGACCATCTCGTCGGTGACCAGCTTCGGCGCCTTGGCCCCCGGGATCAGCACGGTGCCGATCACCATGTCCGCACCGAGGACCTCCTGCCGCACGGACAACGACGACGAGGCGATCTGGCGGACCCGGTTGTCGTAGCGCCAGAAGCTCATCCGCAGCTTGTCCAGGTCGGTGTCGAGCAACGTCACCTCGGCGCCCATGCCGAGCGCGATGTTGGCGGCGTTCTGGCCGGCCACGCCGGCGCCGAGCACGACCACCTTGGCGTTGGCGACCCCGCCGATGGCGCCCATCAGCACACCGCGCCCACCCTGGGCCTTCATCATCGAATAGGCGCCGACCTGGGGGGCCAGGCAGCCGGCGACCTCGGACATCGGGTAGAGCAGCGGCAGCATGCCCGAGGGCAGTTGAACGGTCTCGTAGGCGATGGCGGTCACCCTGCGCTTCATCAGCTCCTCGGTGAGGGGCTGGTCCGCGGCCAGGTGCAGGTAGGTGAACAGGGTCAGGCCCTCGCGCATCCGGTGGTACTCCTCCGCGACCGGCTCCTTGACCTTGAGCACCAGGTCGGCCGCGGCCCACACGTCGTCGGCGGAGTCGATGATCCGCGCACCCTGCGAGGTGTAGTCCTCGTCCGTGATGGAGGATCCGCGACCGGCGTCCTTCTCGATCAGCACCTCGTGGCCGTGGGCGACCAACTCGTTCACGCCCACCGGAGTGATCGCGACCCGGTACTCGTGGTTCTTGATCTCGCGAGGAATGCCGACCTTCATCTCGATCCCGCTCTCTCTGCCCGCCGGGCCCCTGAGCGGCGCCGTTCGCGCGCCCTGTTCCGCAGGAGTCTAGTGGTCACCGGGCAGCAGATGGTGCCATCAATACCCCCACCTGGGGCTCCTCTGTAGCATGAACATCTCCCATATGAGCTTCTGAAGGGCATGACATGCCACCGCGCTCTCCGCTCATCGATGACCCGCGACTCGACGACGTCGACCGGGCGATCCTGCGCCTGCTCCAGCAGGACGGCAGGCTGACCAACGCCGATCTCGCCAAGCAGGTGCGCCTGTCCCCCTCCCCGTGCCTGCGCCGGGTGAGGGCGCTCGAGCAGGACGGGTACATCAGCGGCTACACCGCGGTGCTCGACCCGGCCCGGCTGCAGCGCTCGCTGCACGTGATGGTGATGGTCAGCCTGACCTCGCAGCGCCAGGAGGTGCTGGAGTCCTTCGAGCGCGCCGTCACCGGCCTGGACGACGTGCTGGCCTGCTACCTGATCGCCGGCGAGGCCGACTACCTGCTCACCGTGGCGGTCAAGGATCTCGACGCCTACCAGCGCCTCTACACCCACCACCTGGGCGAGCTGCCCGGCGTCGCCTCGATGAAGTCACTGGTCACCATGAAGGCGGTCAAGGCCTCGACAGCACTGCCGGTCTGAGCTCCGGCGGGGCGGCGGACGCGGGGTGGACAGCAGTCCCTTCGTGAGCTAACCTACAACCAAATGGTTGTAGATATGCAGACCCCGCAGCGGGCCGACCGCGTCTTCGGAGCCCTCTCCGACGGCACCCGGCGCGACATCCTGCGCCGCGTGCTGACCACCGAGCAGTCGGTGTCCGCCCTGGCCCGCAACTACCCGATCAGCCTGACCGCCGTGCAGAAGCACGTCGGCGTCCTGGAGAGAGCAGACCTGGTGAGCAAGCGCCGCCGAGGCCGTGAACAACTCGTCTCCGGTCGCCCCGACACCCTGGCCCGGGCGCGAGAGCTCCTGGATCAGCTCGAGCACTCCTGGCGTGAGCGCCTGGACCGGTTCGAGACCGTCCTGACCGACAGCGGGCAAACCCCGAATCCACCCGAGGAGAGGCATCCATGAGCGTGACCGACGTCCGCAAGGACCCCGAGACCCTGGCCATGACCCTGACCGCCGAGTTCGCCGCCGGCGTCGAGCAGGTGTGGCGGCTGTGGCAGGACCCGCGTCAGCTCGAGCGCTGGTGGGGACCGCCCACCTACCCGGCGACCATGGTCGAGCACGACCTCTCCCCCGGCGGGAAGGTCAGCTACTTCATGACCAGCCCCGAGGGCGAGCAGTACCACGGCTGGTGGCTGGTCACCGAGGTCGAGGCGCCGTACCGACTGGCGTTCGAGGACGGCTTCGCGGACGGCGCAGGGGTTCCCAACCCGGACATGCCGGTCACCACCACCGAGGTGCGCCTGACCGAGGACGGCACCGGCACCCGGATGACGATCGAGACCCGCTTCCCCTCGCTCGAGGCGATGGAGCAACTCGTCCAGATGGGTATGGAGGAAGGCCTCACCCTCGCCGTCGGCCAGATGGACGCCCTCCTGTCCGATATCACCTGAGAGAGATCTTGATATCCTCGTTGTCCACAGGTGGCGCCGACAACAGCACGAGGAGGCCCCAGTGGCTCGTACGGTGATCGACGTGGACGACGACAAGCTCGCGCAGGCGGCTGCCATTCTCGGCACCACGACAAAGGTGGCCACGGTGAACGCCGCGCTCGACGAAGTGGTCAGGCGCCGCCAGCGCGAGGAGTTCGTGAACTGGATCAAGGAGGGGGGTTTGCCCGACCTGACAGATCCCTCGGCCGGGCGCACGCCCACGCAGCACCGTCCCGCCTGACCGCGGTGTTGTTCCTCCTCGACAGCTCCGCCATGGCGCGCTGGCGCAAACCCCACGTGGCCGCTGTTCTCGACCCGCTGCAGCACGATGGCCGCCTGGCGGTGTGCGGCGCGGTCGAGGTGGAGGTCATGCGCAGTGCGCGCTCCCTGGCGGACGCCGAACGGATCCGCACCGGCATGCACGCCTTCGCCTGGCTGGCCACCACCGACGAGGTGTGGGATCGAGCGGTTGACGTGCAGCAGAGCTGTATCGGTCGGGGAACCTGGAAGGCGCTGTCGCTTGCCGACCTGGTGATCGCCGCCGTTGCCGAACGCCACCAGGCCACGGTGCTGCATTACGACGGTGACTTCGACCTGATTGCTGGAGTGACCGGGCAGCCCGCCCGGTGGGTGGCCGCCCGAGGCACCGCCGACTGAGACCCCTCCGGCGGGGACCGGCTCAGGAGGCGAGTTCGACCGCGGTCAGGGCGGCCAGCCGGGCGTTGTTGCGGATCAAGGCGATGTTCGCGGTCAGGCTGCGGCCGCCGGTCAGCTCGTTGATCCTGGCCAACAGGTACGGGGTGACCTGTTTGCGGGCCACACCCTCGCGCTCCGCATCGGTCACAGCCTGCTCGATCCGGGCATCGATCTCGGCGGGGTCGAGCGCGTCGGCCACCGGGATCGGGGCAACCACGAGGACGCCTCCGCGCATGCCCAGCTCGGCGTGCGCGCGCAGCACCGCCGCGAGACCGGCCGGGTCCTCCACCCGGTGGTCGACAGGCAACCCTGAACGACGGGTGAAGAAGGCCGGGAAGTCGTCGGTGTCCAGGCCGATCACCGGCACGCCGCGGGTCTCCAGCGCCTCCAGCGTCTTGGGCAGGTCGAGGATCGACTTGGCCCCGGCGCAGACCACGGCGACCGGGGTCGATCCCAGCTCGTCCAGGTCGGCCGAGACGTCCCAGGTGTGCTCGGCCCCACGGTGCACGCCGCCGATCCCGCCGGTGGCGAAGATCCGGATCCCGGCCCGGCAGGCCAGGTACATGGTGGCAGCGACCGTCGTCCCGGCGCTGGCGCCGGCCGCGACCAGGGCGGGCAGGTCGCGCCGGGAGGCCTTGGCCACCTCCTCCCCGGCGGAGGCGAGCCGCTCCAGCGCGGCGTCGTCCAGCCCGACCCGCAGCACGCCGTCCAGCAGGGCGATGGTGGCCGGAACCGCCCCGGCGTCGCGGACCACCTGCTCGACCCCCCGTGCGGTGGTCAGGTTGTCCGGGAAGGGCATGCCGTGGGTGACGATGGTCGACTCCAGGGCGAGCACCGCCCGACCGTCGGCGAGTGCGTCGGCGACCTCCGGGGACACCTCGAGCATCAGCCGTTCTCCTCCACCCGGACCGCGTCCTCCGCCGTTGCCCGGGACGCGGCGATCAGACCGGGACGGCGCAGCCGGTGCAGGGCGGCGGCGTCCACCAGTTCGGCGGACAGGTCCGGCCGCACGCTGTACTGGCTCTCGACGGTGAGCGCGGCGACCAGGGTCCCGGCCAGGACCGCGTCGTCCAGGCCGGCGCCGGTGACCAGGAGGGTGAGCGTCCCGGCCACCAGCGCATCCCCCGCGCCGGTGACGTCGTAGACGGACGCGGCGGTGGCCGCGTGCAGGCGGGTGCCCTCGGAGTCGGCGACCACCACGCCGTCCGGCCCCCGGCTGAGCACCACGTGCCGGGCGCCGTGCTCGTGCAGCAGCTGGGCCAGGTCGAGCACGTTCCCGGTCATCGGCCAGCCGTGGTGGGCGGCCAGCGCGTACGCCTCGTCGTCGTTGCAGAACAGCACGTCGATCCCGGTCAGGTCGCGCGGCAACCGGCCGACCTTCGGGGTCGAGACGGCGTCCACGGCGAGCCGGGTGCCTTCCGCCCGGGCCCGGCGGACGGCGTGCGCGAGGGTGTCGATCGGCAGGTTGCAGTCGGCGAAGAGCCAGGTGGGCGCCTCGTCCCGGCGCGTGCCGCGGCCCGGCCAGGACAGGTCGAGGTCGTCCGGGGCGAGGCCGTCGAGGACGTCCATCGCGGCGGCGGCGACCACCAGCTCCCCGTCGGGATCCAGCAGGGCCACATACTGCGCGGTCTCCCCCGCCCAGGCCACGCCGACCGGGCGGACGTCGACGCCGAGCCCGGCCAGGTGGGCCGTGACCGCTCGGCCGGCGTCGTCGTCACCGACCCGGGAGATCAGAGCGACCTCGGTGCCCAGGCGGGCCAGGGTCTCGGCCACGTTGCGGGCCACACCGCCGAAGGAGGTGACCGCGCGGGCGGGGTTCGAGGTCCCCGCCACCACGGGGGCGTTCAGCTTCAGTTTGCGATCGATCACGCAGCCGCCGGCGCAGACCACCCGGCCTCCCCATAGCCCCGGCACGCTGGTCAGGCCTCGATGACGACCGGGATGATCATCGGACGGCGCCGGAAGGTCTCCGACACCCACTTGCCCACGATCCGGCGCACGATCTGCTGCAACGCGTACGTGTCGGCGTTGCCGTCACCCGCCGCCGCAGCCGCCAGGGCGTCGGCCAGCCGGGCCTTGACCGGCTCGAACACGCCGTCGTTCTCGGCGAAGCCCCGGGCGTGGACCTCGGGCCCGGCGACGACCTTGCCGGTGCTGGAGTCGACCACGACCACGATCGAGATGAAGCCCTCCTCGCCCAGGATCCGGCGGTCCTTGAGGTCGGCCTCGGTGATCTCGCCGACGCTGGACCCGTCCACGTAGACGTATCCGCAGGGCACCGCACCCGCGATCCGGGCCACGCCGTCGATCAGATCGACCACCACGCCGTCCTCGGCCAGCACCACCCGATCGCGCGGCACCCCCGTGGCGACGGCCAACTGGGCATTCGCCACCAGGTGACGCACCTCGCCGTGCACCGGCATCACGTTGCGGGGCTGCACGATGTTGTAGCAGTAGAGCAGCTCCCCGGCCGAGGCGTGCCCGGAGACGTGCACCCGCGCGTTCCCCTGGTGCACCACCGTGGCGCCGAGGCGGGTCAGCCCGTTGATCACCCGGTAGATGGCGTTCTCGTTGCCCGGGATCAGCGAACTGGCCATGATCACGGTGTCGCCGCGCCCGACCCGGATCTGGTGATCGCGATGGGCCATCCGGGACAGGGCGGCCATGGGCTCCCCCTGCGACCCGGTGCACATCAGCACGACCTGGTCCTCGGGCAGGTCGTCGATCGCCCGCGGCTCGATCAGCACGCCGTCCGGCACGCGCAGGTACCCGAGGTCCTTGGCCACGCCCATGTTGCGCACCATCGAGCGCCCGACCAGCGCCACCCGCCGGCCGTGCGCGTGCGCGGCGTCCATCACCTGCTGCACCCGGTGGACGTGTGAGGCGAAGCTGGCCACGATGATGCGGCGTTCGGCCGCACCGAACACGCGGTCCAGGACCGGGGCGATCTCCCGCTCGGAGGTGGTGAACCCGGGCACCTCGGCATTGGTGGAGTCGACCATGAACAGGTCGACGCCCTCCTCGCCGAGGCGGGCGAACGACCGCAGATCCGTGATCCGACCATCCAGCGGCAACTGGTCCATCTTGAAGTCACCGGTGTGCAGCACCAGGCCGGCCGGGGTGCGCACCGCGACTGCCAACGCATCCGGGATCGAGTGGTTGACCGCGACGAACTCGCAGTCGAAGGGCCCGAACCGCTCCCGCTGGCCCTCCTTCACCGCGAGGGTGAGCGGGGTGATCCGGTGCTCGCGCAGCTTCGCCTCGACCAGGGCCAGGGTGAGCTGGGAACCGATCAGCGGCAGGTCCTCGCGCCGGCGCAGCAGGTAGGGCACGGCCCCGATGTGGTCCTCGTGACCATGCGTGAGGATCACGGCCACCACGTCGTCGAGCCGGTCGGCGATCGCGCTGAAGTCGGGCAGGATCAGGTCCACCCCCGGCTGGTGGTCCTCGGGGAACAGCACCCCGCAGTCGAGGATGAGCAGCTTCCCGGCATGCTCGAGCACCGCCATGTTGCGGCCGACCTCGCCCAGCCCGCCGAGCGGGATGACCCTCAGGCCGCCCTCGGCCAGCGGTGGCGGCGGGACGAGCTCAGGGTGTGGGTGGCTCACGCGGCATCCTTCATGAGGCCGGCGCCGACCAGGGCGGCCCGGAGCGGGCCGAGGTCGGCGTCGGCAGCGGGGAGCAGCGGCAGTCGCGTCGTGCGATGGGTCAGCACCCCGGCGAGCTGCAGTGCCGCCTTGACCCGGATCGCCCCCTGCGAGTCCGGCGACATGATGGCGTGCACCACACCGATCAGCCGATTGTTGATCGCCCGGGCTGCCACCAGGTCGCCGGCGTCGACCGCGGCGACCAGGTCGGCATGGGCGCGCCCGGCGAGGTGTCCGGTGACACTGATCAGGCCCGAGGCCCCGATCGCCAGCCAGGGCAGGTTCAGCGCGTCGTCCCCGCAGTAGTAGGCCAGGTCGGTGCTCGCCAGCAGCGCCATCCCGGCGGCCAGGTCACCGGTGGCGTCCTTGACCGCGGTGATCCGCGGGTGCTCGGCCAGCCGTTGCAGCACCGGCGTACCGATCCGCACCCCGGTCCGGCCGGGGATGTCGTAGAGCATGCAGGGCAGGTCGGTCGCGTCGGCGACCGCGGTGAAGTGAGCCAGCAGCGAGGACGCCGGCGGCTTGTTGTAGTACGGGGTGACCACGAGCAGGCCGTGCGCACCGGCCTTGGCGGCCTCCTCGGCCAGCTCGATCGTGTGCCGGGTGTCGTTCGTGCCGACCCCGGCCACGATCGTGGCCCGCCCCCCCGCCACCTCCAGGACGGCGCGCAGCAGGCTCTCCTTCTCGGCGTCCGTGGTGGTGGGGGACTCGCCGGTGGTGCCGGAGACGACGATGCCGTCGTGACCGGTGGCCAGGAGGTGCGCGGTGAGGCGTTGTGCAGCGTCGAGGTCGAGCTCACCATCGGCGGTGAACGGCGTGACCATGGCGGTCAGCACGCTTCCGAAGGGACGCGGCGTTACGGACATGGCACGAGGCTACCGGGCACATCGGCCCAGGGTGACCCTGCACGCGCGGCTGCGGCATCGGCCGTCATCCCTGGGGCAAACGAGAATCTCGGAGCTGCTCGCTCGGGGGTCCGAGCAGCTCCGAGATTCGTACGCTCCATCGCGGGCCGTCGGCCCCACGTTACAGACCGCTAAATGTGATCTGGGTCACTGCATCCGTCAGGGCGCCACCCGGCCGTTGGCCTCGAAGGCTGCGTGGGTGAGCGGCATCAGGGAGCGCCAGTACTCCTCCATCTGCTCGGCGCACATCTCGATCTCACGCTGCGGGAACGAGGGGTTCGTCGCGTGCGGGCGCTTGGTGCGCAACGAGAGGAAGTTCATCAGCGCCCGGGCGTTCATGGTCACGTACATCGAGGAGTAGATGCTCAGCGGGAGCACGATCCGGGCCACCTCGCGGGCCACCCCGGCGCCCAGCATCCGCTGATAGGCGGCATAGGCCTGGGTGCAGGCGGCCCTGGTCTCGGTCTGGACCAGGGCCAGCTGCTCGGGGGTGCCGTCGACGAAGTCGTAGGCGCCGGGCTTGCCGACCTGGATCAGCTTGCGCTCGGGGCCAGGCACGTAGAAGACCGGCCGCAACTCGCGGTAGCGCCCGCTCTCCTCGTTGTAGCTGGCGATCCGGTGCCGCATGAACTCGCGGAACACGAAGATCGGCGCCTGGACGTAGAAGGTCATCGAGTTGTGCTCGAACGGGCTGCCGTGCCGGTCGCGCATCAGGTAGTTGATCAGGCCCTTCGAGCGTTCCGGGGCGTCGTCGAGGTGGTCCAGGGTCTGCTCGCCCTGGGTGGACACCCGCGCCGCGAACAGCACGTCGGCGTCCTTGGCGGCCGAGCGCACCAGCTCGACGGTGACGTCGGACCGGAAGGTGACCTCGGGGGCTGCAGCAGCGTCGTCGCTCACGGCCGGGAGCCTACTCAGCCGCACCGACAACGGCGTGGACCCGGACCACGTCGCCGTCGAAGACCAGCCGGAGATCGGCCAGGGAGGCGAGTACCACGTCGGCGTGCACCTCGGCGGCCGGATGGGTGGTGGTCAGTGCGATGGTCGTGCAGCCGGCGGCGCGCGCCGAGGCCAGCCCCGCCGGAGCGTCCTCGACGGCGAGGCAGCGCCGCGGGTCGACCCCGAGACGATGCGCGGCCAGCAGGTAGGGGGCAGGGTCGGGCTTGCCCCGAAGCACGTCGTCCGGGGTGATCAGCAGCGGCGGCACGCGCAGCCCGGTGACCGCGATCCGGGCCCTGGCCAGTGGCGGGGTGCCCGAGGTGACGATCGCCACCCGGTCGGCGGGCAGTGCCGCCAGCGCCTCGACGGCCCCGGGCAGCACGGTGATGCCGACGATCTCCTCGACCTCGATCGCCTCGATCCGGGCGAACGCCGCCTCGATCTCGGCCGCGGGCACGAGCAGGGCGAGCACCTGCCGGGCAGGCACGCCGTGCGGGACCTCCAGCGGCAGCGCGCCCAGGCCCCGCTCGCGGGCCCACCGGTCCCAGGACCGCTGCACGGCCGGGGTCGAGTCGAGCAGGGTGCCGTCCAGATCGAACAGCACCGCGTCGAAGGTGCGCCCGATCAGGGCGGCCAGGGCCGGCGGGCTCATCCTGCTCACATGCTGCAGGCTAGGCGGCGTGGAGACCGGTGACGTCCTCGGACGATCGACCACCGACGTGTCGGTGCGCCCTGCGGTGAGGGCGGACGCCGACGCGATCGGTGCCGTGCAGGCCCGGTCCTGGCGAGGGGCCTATGTCGACCTGCTGCCTGCCGAGGTGCTGGAGGAGCTGACCGGGCCGGGGCTGGCGCCGCCCTGGCACGCGGCCATCGCCGCGCCCCCGTCACCGCGCCATCGGGTGCTGGTGGCCTGCTCGGGCTCGACCGTCGTGGGCTTCGTCGCCCTGGGCCCCTCGACCGACGACGATGCCGGCGAACGCCACGGCGAGCTGGCGGCTCTGGTGGTCGACCCGATGCACCAACGCGCCGGGCACGGTTCACGACTGCTCGCCGCAGCGGCGGATGCGCTGCGCGAGAACGCTTTCGACGTCGTCCGGGTCTGGGTGCCCGAACCGGACACCGCCCTGGCCACCCTGCTCACCTCCGCCGGCCTGGTCCCCGACGGCGCCCGCCGCACCCACGACGCCCCGGGCGCAGCGGACGCCCGGGTGACCGAGCTCCGCCTGTCCGCCGCCCTCGGCTAGCGCCGAAGCGGGCACACTCATCGGTCATGACGGAGGAGGTGAGGCGCGGGTCCTCGCGAGCGGCGGTCCTGCGCCAGTCGATGTGGGTCGGGCTGTCCACGGCGCCGGTCGGGGTCTCGTTCGGCGCGCTGTCGGTCACGGCGGGCCTGACCCTCGGCCAGACCTGCGCCCTGAGCGTGCTGATGTTCACCGGCGGCTCCCAGATCGCCTTCGTCGGGGTGGTCGCGGGCGGTGGCGGGGGCGTCGCGGCAGCCGCGACGGCCGGGTTGCTCGGCGTGCGCAACGGGTTCTACGCGCTGCAGATGGCGCCGCTGCTGCGGGCCCGCCGGTGGCGCCGTCCGCTCGCCGTGCAGCTGACCATCGACGAGTCCACCGCGGTCGCGGCGTCCCAGCCGGAGCGGGACCTGTCCCGGCTGGGCTTCTGGGCCACGGGTACGGCGGTGTTCGTGTTCTGGAACCTGACCACCGTCATCGGCGCGCTCGCCGGCAACCTCGCCGGTGACCCGCGGACCTACGGCCTGGACGCCGCCTCGGCCGCCGCCTTCCTCGGCCTGCTC
>JBAPWU010000260.1:0-3748 GCA_049283855.1 Kineosporiaceae bacterium | reverse complement strand
GGGCGCACCGGGGTGGCGGCGAGGGCCTCGACCACCGGAGGGGGCGCGGTGCCGTCGAGGGAGTTGACGGCCCGCGGCGTCCCGCCGCTGGTGGTCGAGGGCCCCCAGTTCTCGGGGCGGCTGTTGTCGGCGGTGACCGAGCGCAGCTCGAGCGAGGGCCCGGTGCCGTCGGGGGTGCTCGGCCAGGGGGCGGCGTCGGCGTAGGTGACCGTGTCGACCACCACGGACGCGGTGTCGGCCAGGGTCACCGCCTCGCCGCCGTTGCTCAGCTTGCCGGCGTACAGGGCGTCGGGAGCGAAGCCGTACAGCGTGGTGAACCGGGTCGTGTCGGGGGAGAGCACATAGCGACCACCGGCGGCGACCACCGAGCCGCCGGGCAGCGTCGCGGTGATACCGGCGGTGAAGGTCCACCCGGACACGTCGACCGGAGCGGTCGAGGTGTTGGTCAGCTCGAGGAAGTCGTCGGTGTCCAGGTCGCTGCCGGCGTGGTAGTGGATCTCGGAGATCACGATCCCCGAGCCGGCCGCCCGGGCCGGTGAGGCCGGCATCGCCAGCACGGTGAGCAGGGACAGGCCCATCGTGCACGTGCCCAGCCCTGCGACGAGCCTGCGGAACCCTGGCGTAGCCGACATGGGGTCACCTTCCTTGCGGCATCGTCACCCTAAGTAGCAATTGGGGGCCATGAGCAGTGACTTCTTGCAAGAAGGCCCATTCGGCGCAACGCTGAGTGACGAAGCGCGGGTGACTGCGCGGCCCCACCCCCACCCCCGCCGAGCACGGTGTGACACCGTGCCCGTCGGGCGGGCGCTGTGTGACACCGTGCCCGTCAGGGGGTGGGGTCGGTAGGGTGGGTCGGTATGGGGCTGGGTGAGTTTGCGCGGTACCCGCTGACGTTCGGGCCGAGCCCGGTCCACCCGCTCGACCGGCTGACCGCCCACCTGGGTGGGGCGCGGATCTGGGCCAAGCGGGAGGACTGCAACAGCGGCCTCGCCTACGGCGGCAACAAGGTCCGCAAGCTCGAGTACCTGGTGCCCGACGCGCTCGCCCAGGGCGCCGACACGCTGGTCTCGATCGGCGGCTACCAGTCCAACCACACCCGCCAGGTCGCTGCGGTCGCGGCTCACCTCGGCCTGAAGTGCGTTCTGGTGCAGGAGAAGTGGGTCGACTGGCCGGACTGCGTGAACGACCGGGTGGGCAACATCATGCTCTCGCGGATCATGGGTGCGGAGGTCCGGCTGGACCCCTCCGGCTTCGGCATCGGGTTCAAAGACAGCTGGAACCAGGCCCTGGACGACGTCCGCGCGCGGGGCGGGGTGCCCTACGGCATCCCGGCGGGAGCCTCGGACCACCGGCTCGGCGGGCTCGGATTCGCCCACTGGGCCGAGGAGGTCGCGGCGCAGGAGACGGAGCTGGGCGTCTTCTTCGACACGATCATCGTCTGCTCGGTGACCGGCTCCACGCACGCGGGCATGATCGCCGGCTTCGCCGGGCAGGACCTCCCGCGCCGGGTGATCGGCATCGACGCCTCGGCCACGCCGGAGGAGACCCGGGATCAGGTGGGCCGGATCGCCCGCGCCACCGCCGAGCTGATCGGCCTGGGCCGCGACCTGGGCGACGACGAGATCACCGTGCTGGAGGACTGGGCCGGTGAGCGCTACGGCATCCCGGTCGCCTCCACCCTCGACGCCTGGTGGGGGCCCTCGAAGGGATGATCATCGACCCCGTCTACGAGGGGAAGTCGATGGCCGGCCTGATCGACCTGGTGCGCACCGGCGAGATCGCCCCGACGTCCACCGTGCTCTACGCCCACCTCGGCGGCCAACCGGCCCTGAACGCCTACAGCGCCCTCTTCACCGCCTGACCGATCGACGGCTGTCCCTAGGATCGGCGGGGTGGACGAGACGAGGGGGCGGACGATGACTGAACGTCCAGCGGGGAACGCCGCAGCCATCGAGGTGCTCGACGAGATCGCCCGGCGGGTGCTGTGGCTGAGCACCCGGATCGTGGACGCGGCCAACCACGACCGGCCCAACACCGAGGGGATCAAGATCGGTGGCCACCAGGCCTCCAGCGCCAGCCTGGTCGGGGTGCTGACCGCGCTCTACTTCGCCCACCTGGACGCCGCCGACCGGGTCAGCGTCAAACCGCATGCCTCGCCGGCCTTCCACGCCGTGCAGTACCTGCTCGGCCGCCTGGACCGCTCCTACCTGACCCGGTTGCGCGCCTTCGGCGGTCTGCAGTCCTACCCCTCGCGGACCAAGGATCCCGACCCGGTCGACTTCTCCACCGGATCGGTCGGCCTGGGCGTGGCCGCGCCCCTGTTCGCGGCGGTGACCCGGCGCTACGTCGATGCCCACTTCGGGGCGCGGCCGCCGTCCCGGTTCGTGGCCCTGCTCGGGGACGCCGAGCTCGACGAGGGCAACATCTGGGAGGCGGTCGCCGACCATGCCACGCAGGGCCTCGGCTCCGTGATGTGGGTGGTCGACTTCAACCGGCAGTCCCTGGACCGGGTGATCCCCGGCGTGCGGATCCAGCAGTGGAGGGCCCAGTTCCTCGCCGCCGGCTGGCACGTGGTGGAGGTGAAGTACGGACCCCGGTTGCTGGAGGCCTTTGCCCGCGAGGGCGGCTCGGCGCTCGAGGCCTGGATCGACGCGATGCCCAACGAGCGCTATCAGTCCCTGTTCGGGCTGGACCCGGCCGAGGTGCGGGCCGCCTTCCTCGACGGCGCCCCGGCCGAGGTGCGCCGGGTCTGCGACCCCCTGGACGACGCGGCGCTGGTGACGCTGGTGACCGACCTGGGCGGGCACGACCTGGCCGAGCTGCTGGCGGCGTTCGCGGCCTGCGACGCGGTCACCGACCGGCCGAGCGTGGTGTTCGCCTACACGGTCAAGGGGTGGGGCCTGCCGATCGCCGGACATCCCCGCAACCACTCCGCTCTGCTTGCGCCGGAACAGATCTCGGCGCTGCGCGAGGCGACCGGTCTGACCCCCGAGAACGAGTGGGACCGGCTCGACCCGACCTCCCCGGCCGGGCAGTGGGCCGGCGTGCGGGCCGAGCACCTGGTCCGTCCGGCCGCTGCCGGGCACCGGCCGATCGTCGTCCCGATGAGCACGGAGCTGCGGACGTCGACGTCGATCTCGACCCAGGAGGCCTTCGGCCGGATCCTGGTCAACCTGTCCCGCGACCCGGCGGTGGGGCCCTACCTGGTGACCACCGCGCCGGACGTCGCGACCTCGACCAACCTGGCCGGCTTCATCAACCGGACCGGGGTGTTCAGCCCGGCCCAGCGCCCCAGCTACTCGGCCGACCCTCTGGTGAGGTGGAGCGAGGGACCGAGCGGGCAGCACATCGAGTTGGGCATCAGCGAGATGAACCTGTTCGGCCTGCTCGGCCAGCTGGGGCTGTCCTGGGACCTCTCCGACCAGCCGCTGCTGCCGGTGGGCACCCTGTACGACCCGTTCGTGCTGCGCGGGCTGGACGCCCTGGTCTACGCCGCCTACAACGGGGCCTCCTTCGTGGTGGCGGGCACGCCGTCCGGGGTCACCCTCGCGCCCGAGGGCGGAGCCCACCAGTCGACGATCACCGCCTCGGTCGGGCTCGAACTGCCCGGGGTCACCCTGATCGAGCCCGCCTACGCGACGACCCTCGACTGGCTGCTCTGCGCCGCGCTCGGCTCCGTGGCGGCAGCCGGGGCGGGGGAGGGCGGGGCGTACTACGTGCGGCTGTCCACCCGTCCGCTGGACCAGGC
>JBAPWU010000259.1:0-8117 GCA_049283855.1 Kineosporiaceae bacterium | reverse complement strand
CCCCCGGGTCGGCCGCCGAGCCGAGCATCACGGCCAGGGCGGCCTCGGCCAGGGCCAGGGTGGTCTCCACGTTGAGCGTGCCGTCGGTCACCTGGGCGCTGCTGGCCAGGTACAGGCCGGGCAGTCCGGTGTCCGCCGGCGGGGCATCGGCTCCGCGCCCAGGGACGGGGACCGGCATCACGTGCCGGGCCTTGGCCACCCGGGTCGCCAGCACGTCGTCCGGCCCGAGATGGGGGTAGCGGCGGAGCAGATCCTCGACGCAGCCGCGGGCGATGGCGTCGTCGTCGGCGACGAACGCAGCGTCGTCCGGCGAGCAGTAGCGGGGCAGGTAGACCAGGTGCCGCCCGCCCATCTGGGCGGGGTCGACCAGGTTCGTCATCTCGATCACCGCCGTGTAGGGGGTGTCGTCTGTGACGTAGGTGAGGTATCCCCCGGTGACCGGACGGCGCAGCACCACCGAGACGCACACGCAGCCCAGGTAGGGCACGCGTTCGAGGGCGCCGCGCAGCGTCGACGCGGCCGTTCCGGCGAGGTCGGCGGTCAGGGCCCGAGCGACGGGACCCGGGGTGGCGAGCACCACCTCCTCGGCGATCAGGTCGCCGCCGGAGGTGCTCACCCGCCAGGTCCCGGACTCATCGTCGCGGGACAACGCGGTGGCCCTGGTCGAGGTGCGGACGTCGACGCCGGACGCCGCGAGTTCGATCGCCAGGCGTTCCAGCACAGCCGCGTAGCCGCCCTCGACCCAGCCGAACCGGTCGCCGTCGCCGCCGCGCAGCCGGGCGATCAGCAGGCGCCGGAAGGTGGAACGGATGAATCTGGCCGACGCCCGTTCGGCCTCCTCGCCGAGCTTGGCCCGCAACAGCGGCAGCCAGAGCGCGTTCGTGGCGGCCCGCCCGGAGTAGCGGCGCAGCCAGGCGGCCGAGGTGGTGCGGTCGCCGCCGGCGACGGGCAGCACCGCACCCAGGCCGATCGTGGCCCCGACCCGCACCCGGGAGAGGGGGTCCAGGACGGGAAGCCGCAGCAGGTCCAGCACGCTGGACATGGGCAGGACCTGGCCGCTGGCGAGCAGTTCGGAGCGCACGGTGGTGAAGTGCACGGCGGCGCCCAGCCCGAGGTGCTGCAGAAGCGCGATCACCCGGCGGTCCTGACCGAGGACCACGTGGTAGAAGCGGTCCCAGGTGAGCGGTCCGGCGGGGGTCTCGATCGACCATGCCGAGGCGAGCCCACCGAGGGTGGGCGAGGCTTCCAGCAGGACCACGGACCGTCCGGCACCGGCCAGGCGGTCGGCCATGGCCGCCCCCAGCATTCCCCCACCGATGATCACGACCCGGTCCGGCGATGCCGTCGAACCCATTCCCGCCTCTCCTGCCGCCCCGAACACCATCCATTGGAACAGGCGGCAGGCCCACACCGGGGTCGTTCTTGTGAATACACCGTAACGCAACGTCAATATGCGGGATCTGCACCCGATGGGTGGATTCGATCACGACACGTTGGGGCACTCTCCAGAGGACAAGTATCGCTTGTTGTAATCAGAAGTGACAATCAGTAGTCACCGAGGGTGTCAGGTCGCACTCAGATCAGGCGGGTGGACGCGGGGGAGAGCACATCGGCCTCGCTGCGCCGGCGCGCGCGCTCTCCGCGGCGCTGCTCCAGCAGCGTGAGCCGGGCCAGGGCCCGGCGGTGCCGCTCGGCCAGCACGGCGGCCAGGAACCGCTCCGGCTGAACCACTCCGGGTGGGGAGGGCGCCACGTAGGTCGCCACCTGCTGTGCCAGTTCGGTGCCCAACCGGATCCGGGACGCCGGGTGCAGTCGGTGCGCCCTGCCGAGGAGCTGACGCGAGGCCACGGCGAGGCTGTCGGGCAGCCGGCCGATATCCGCCCCCACGGCCCAGGCGGCCAGCTCCGGGGGCATCGGCGGTGGCGGGAGCGGCGCGCTCGAGGTCCGCTCCCGCACCACGAAGGTGCCCGCGAGCAGGTCGCCGAGCCGTTTGCCGCGGGGATTCGCCAGCGAGCAGATCAGGGCCGCGCTGCCACCGGTGAGGAAGATCTCCGGGACGGCGACCAGCCACCGCATCAGGGCCTGCCGCCACCGGATCGGCCCGCCGTCGTCCCGCACGACGCGCAGGCCGGCCGCCACCTTGCCCGGCGAGCGGCCACGGGACAGCGTCTCCCAACTGGCCGGGACCAGCACCAGCAGGCCCACCGAGAGGGTGAGCTGGAGCGCCCGGTCGGCAGCGACGTCGAGCGAACCGGTCAGGGTGACCGTGAGCCAGCCGATCACGAATCCGAGCACGACGAGCACGAGCAGATCCAGCAGGAACGCCAGGGCGCGGGTGGCGAACGAGGCCGGGCGAACGTCGAGCACCACCGCCTCGCCGGTCACCAGATCCTCGGGCAGCACGAGCTCGGAGACACCCTCGGGAAGCCGGCCCTGATCGGACATGATCCGAGGCTACCCGGTCGTCGATGGCACCTGCCCGTAGGCTGATCAGGTGGACGTCGACGCCTTCGCCGCGGTGCACCGGGCCGAGTGGGACCGGCTCGAGGCCCTCGGCCGCAGACGCCGGCTCACCGGCGCCGAGGCGGACGAACTGGTCGAGCTCTACCAGCGGGCGGCCACCCACCTGAGCGCCGTGCGCTCCTCGTCCTCCGACCCTCTGATCGTCGGCCGGCTCTCCCGGATCGTGGCCACCGGGCGGACGGCGCTGACCGGTGGGCATGAACCGCTCGGGCGTGAGGTGGCCCGTCTCGCCACCGTGTCGTTCCCGGCCGCGGTCTGGCGCAGCCGATGGTGGACCGTGGCCGCCGCCGCGTTCACGGCGCTGGTCGCCCTGCTGGTGGGCTTCTGGGTGGCCGGGAGCCCGGCCGTGCAGGCGGCTCTCGGCACCGACGCACAGATCAGCCGGCTGGTCGAGGTCGACTTCGAGAAGTACTACAGCGAGAACCCGGCGACCAGCTTCGCGGCGCAGGTGTGGACCAACAACGCCTGGGTCGCCGCCCTGTGCGTCGCGTTCGGGGTGACCGGGGTGATGGTGATCTGGGTGATCTTCCAGAACGCGCTGAACATCGGCATCGTCGGGGGGCTGATGGCAGCCCACGGCCGGCTGGACGTGTTCTTCGGCCTGATCACCCCGCACGGTCTGCTCGAGTTGACGGCGGTGTTCGTCGCGGCCGGCGCCGGGATGCAGCTGTTCTGGGCCTGGGTCGACCCGGGGCCGCTGCCGCGCAGCCGGTCCCTGGCCCGCGAGGGCCGCTCGATGCTCACCGTGGCGATGGGCCTGGTCGTGGTGCTGCTGGTCTCGGGCATCGTCGAGGCGTTCGTGACCCCCTCACCCCTGCCGACCTGGGCCCGGATCACCATCGGTGCGCTGGTCTGGGCGGCCTTCCTCGGCTACGTATGGCACTTCGGCCGCCCCGCCGCCCGCGCCGGGGAGACCGGCGACCTCCGCGCCGACCTGGTCGAGGACGTCCTGCCCACCGCCGGCTGAGGAGCACCCCGTGATCCGGCGGGCGCGAGCAGGTGGGCTGCCGGGTGGGAATCGGCCCTACGGCTTGGCTCGCCCGCTACCGCGTCCGACCTGCGCGTAGTAGCTGCGCCAGATCACCCGGTACAGCGGGATCCGCTGGGGGATCGAGCGGAGGCCGGGGATGAACGGCACCAGCAGGAGGCCGATCGACAGCAGGATCATGATGGCGAAGATGATGATGTCGGCGTTGTCGGCCCAGGCAGAGCCCTCCGTGGTGAACGGCGGGATCTGATACCAGAACGTGAACAGCCACAACCAGGCCTGCCCCGGGTACTTCCCGGTCTCGTTCATCATGCCCCACTGGCCACCTGTCAGATGCTGGGTGCCTGCGGTGTCCTCCAGGTAGCTGCCGTCGGCCAGGAACAGCAGCGGCTTGGTGTAGTCGGTCTGGAAGAACTCGCCGCGGCTGGCCACCAGTTGGGTGTCCAGTGCGCCGCCGGCGGCCATCCCCAACAGGGCCTTGGCCATCGCCGGAACCGGGCCGTAGTCCCCTTGTGCTGCCGCGGCCGGGTCGCCGTCGGCCTTCTCGATGGCATCTGCATAGGCACCGGCCCACGCGGTCTGCTGATCGGGCGTCGCGCCCTTCCAGGTCGTCAGCGCTGACTGCACGGACGTGTCCGCGGCCAGGGTCGACAGGGGCGTGACCACGAAGTCGTTGGCCGGGTCGACGGGGATGCGCACCCCGCCCCACTTCTGAAGTGGCAGCGGGCCGAGCTTCTGCCCCTCGCTGGCGGTGTTGTAGGGAGCCCCGTAGCCGGCGCTGCCGGAGGTTCCGGCCAGCTCCGCGGTGGCGGTGGCGACGAAGTCGTTGGGGTTGGCCGCAGCCCACGACTGGAGGGTGAGGTTCTTCTCGTCCGGGCTGGAGAACAACGCCGCCAGGGCCACGGTCAGCAGGCTGACCACGACCAACGCGATCACGAACTCCTTGACCAGGTCGTACTCCCGGGTCGGCCCTCGCCAGCTGCCGGGCTTGCCGGCCGCCCGGTTCACCGATGGGCTTGTGGTGGCGCTCACGACCGGATCTCCTTCGCGGGAGTGCCGACGGTCAGGGGTTCGCCGTCATCACCGATGCCGATCGGTGGCACGACGCCGCGCACCCGCACCAGCAACAGGTGCAGCACGACGATCACTCCGACGCCCAGCGGCAGCAGCATGACGTGCCAGAGCAGCATCTGGCCGACGTTGAGCACATTCCAGAACGCCCCCGCTCCGGTGGAGTTGATGCCGTCCTTGGCCTCGGCGGCGATCCACTGGCTGTCGAAGTTCGTCTGCACGAGGTAGCCGGTGAACGCGGCACCGATCGAGACCAGGAACGAGACCACCCCGGTCATCCAGGTCAGGGCCCGGTGGCCGCGCCAGGCAGCCATGAAGAACTTCCCCCACAGGTGGACCACCATGAACAGGAAGAAGAGCTCCACGCTCCACAGGTGCAGGCTGTTCATGAAGTGGCCGACGGAGTTCGTGTGCCACCAGGACGGACCTCCGAGGCTGATCAGCAGTCCGGTGGCCAGGATCACCATCAGCGCGGCGACGGTCAGCACGCCGAAGACGTAGATCCACGACGCGACATAAGCCGGTTGGCGGTCCGGCAGGAGCTGGTCGCTGGGCATCGCGTCGAGAGTGCGGGCACGCACCCGCGCCGACCAGGACGTTGGTGCGGACGGCGCGCTCACGGCTTGCTGCCGGGGAAGGGCAGCACCAGGGCCAGGACGAAGACGACGAGCATGGTGATGATGACGGCCAGGTTGCCCCATGAGATCGAGAACCATCCCCAGGTGAGGTAGTTGCCCTCACCGCTCAGGTCGATCGCTGCGGCCAGGACGCCCAGGGGTGCGAGGGACATGACTTCCTCATCTCGGCTGCGACGTTGGGCATGACGCCCACGTCAGACCCGATCCGGGTCCGAAGGGGCCCACTCTTCGCTCACGCATCACCCCCCATATGGGGACCTAGGTCCCGGAACGATCCTGGGTGACCTCTCCGCAACCAGGTGTGGTGCTGACCTCGGGCGTCCTACAGCCTGCCGGCGGCCTTGAGCTCGAGGTAGCGGTCGGCGAGGCGGGGTGGCAGCTGGTCGGGCAGGCCGGAGACGACCTCCACCCCGTGCCGGCGCAGCTCGGCGACCAGGCCGCCGCGCTCCAGCAGGGTGCGTTCCGCGGCCGCCGCTCCGTACACCGCGTAGGCATCGCCCCGGCCCGCGGCCATCTCCGCCAGGCGCGGGTCGTCGACAGAGGCCACCACCACCAGGTGATGGCTGGTCAGCAGGGGGAGCACCGGCAGCAGGCCCTCCTCGACCGCGGCCGACTCCAGCGAGGTGAGCAGCACCACCAGCGCGCGCTGGCTCAGCCGTTGCCGCACCGCACCGACGATCGCGGGCCAGTCGGCCTCGACCAGATCCGCCTCCAGCGGTGCCATCGCAGTCACCAGAGCGGGCAGCAGCTCCCCGCCGCTGACCCCCTCGACCCGTCCCCGCACCCGACGGTCGATCGCCAGCAGGTCGACCCGGTCCCCGGCCCGCGAGGCCAGCGCGGCGAGCAGCAGCGCCGCGTCCATCGAGGCGTCCAGGCGGGGCTCGTCCCCGACCCGCGCGGCCGAGGTCCGCGAGGTGTCCAGCACGATCAGCACCCGCCGGTCCCGTTCGGGGCGCCAGGTGCGCACCACGACCTGCTGACGCCGGGCCGTTGCCCGCCAGTCGATCGAGCGGACGTCGTCGCCGATCACGTAGTCGCGCAGCGAGTCGAACTCGGTGCCCTGTCCGCGGACCTGGAGGCTGGTCCGCCCGTCCAGCTCGCGCAGCCGGGCCAACTTGCTCGGCAGGTGTTTGCGCGAGGTGAACGGAGGCAGCACCCGGACCCGCCCCGGCGCGCTGAGTATCCGCTGCCGGGCGGCCAGCCCGAGCGGGCCGAGACTGCGCACCACGAGCCCGTCGGCGCGCCGGTCGCCGCGCCGGAGCGGACGGAGATCGGTGACCACCCGGCGTCGCTCCCCAGGCGGCACGGTCAGCGGGTGCCGGGTCTGCACGGCTCCGGCCGAGGGCTGCCAGGCATCGCGGACGACGCCGCGCAGGGTCCGCGGCCCGGCGTTGGTGAGCAGCACCGACGAGGTCGTGGGCTCGCCCAGGCGGACCGAGGCGATCGGCTCACGGATCACCGCCACCCGGTCCGGCCGCGCCGCCAGGAACCGGTCGATCCCCACGGCGAGGACGACCAGCGCGGCCCAGCCGAGCAGGGTGGCCCAACCGGGAGCGAGGGCCACCGGCACCACCCCGATCAGGGCGAGCAGCGCCGCCCGGCCGGTGACGGCCATCTCAGCGCGGGACCGGAACCGTGGCCAGCACGCTGTCCAGCACGCTGTCCACGGTGGTCCCCTCCAGCTCGGCCTCGGGCCGCAGCTGCACCCGGTGCCGCAGCGTCGGCCGGGCCAGGGCCTTCACGTCGTCCGGGGTCACGAAGTCCCGCCCCGAGAGCCAGGCCCAGGCCCGGCTGGTGGCCAGCAGCGCGGTCGCCCCCCGCGGGGACACCCCCAGCGACAGGGACGGCGCCGCGCGGGTGGCGCGGACCAGGTCGACGATGTAGCCCATCACCTCGGGCGTGGCGTTCACGGCGAAGACGGCGGTGTGCCCGGCGGCCAGCTCGGCCGTCCCGGCGACCGGTCGCACCCCGGCCGCCGCCAGGTCGCGGGGATCGAACCCGGCGGCGTGGCGGCCGAGCACCTCGAGCTCGACGTCGCGCGGCGGCAACGGCATCGCCAGCTTGAGCAGGAACCGGTCGAGCTGGGCCTCGGGCAGCGGGTACGTGCCCTCGTACTCGACCGGGTTCTGGGTGGCGGCCACCAGGAACGGGGCCGGCAACGGGCGCGGGGTGCCGTCCACACTGACCTGGCGCTCCTCCATCGCCTCCAGCAGCGAGGCCTGGGTCTTCGGCGGCGTCCGGTTGATCTCGTCGGCCAGCAACAGGTTGGTGAACACCGGCCCCTCGCGGAAGGAGAACTCGGCGCTGCGCGCGTCGTACACCAACGAGCCGGTGACGTCGCCGGGCATCAGGTCGGGGGTGAACTGGATCCGTTGGGTCCTCAGGTCCAGGGCCGTCGAGAACGCGCGCACCAGAAGAGTCTTGGCCACTCCGGGGACCCCTTCGAGCAGCACGTGACCGCCGCAGAGCAGGGCGATCACCATGCCGCTGACCGCCGCGTCCTGGCCGACCACGGCCTTGGCCACCTCGGTCCGGACCCGGGCCAGCGACTCCCTGGCCGCGGCGGCGTCGACCGGCGGCGAACCGGCCGGGGACAGGTCCGGGGTGAACGTGGGCAGGTGTTCCTGGGTCATTGTCCGTCCCGAGTCGTGGCGGTGGCCGTCGTGGCGGTGGCCGTCGTGGTGGTGGTCATGGTGGAGGCCCCGGTCCCTGAGACATCCTGCTCGATCGCGTCGAGTGCGTCGGCCAGGCGCACCAGTGCGGCGTCGTCGGCCGGTGCGGGCCCGAGCAGGGTGTGCTGCACCGACGCCGCCGAGCGTCCGGTGCCGGCCGCCACCCGGTCGGCGAGCAGGCCGGGGGAGTTGCCGGTCGCCTCGAACCGCCGGGCCAGACGGCGC
>JBAPWU010000258.1:0-8515 GCA_049283855.1 Kineosporiaceae bacterium | reverse complement strand
GTCGGTGGCCGCTCCGTTGAGCTTCATGCTGGATTTCGGGATTGCGGGGGTCTGGGTGCTCTCGATCCTCACGGGCGTGCTTTTGCGAGTGTCCTACGGCCTCTACGTGCGCAAGGACGGAGGCGTCGTCGGCCGGTGCGCGTACGTGCTGCTGCTGCTCAACGCGTTCTGGAGCATCAGGGCGGGGGCGTTCATACTCAGCCCCGGCGTGGTGTACTCGGTGATCGCTCTGGTGGTGTGCTCGCGGGGAGGAGCGGGTCTGTCCAGCCGACTCCGAGGGCCGATGCGCATCGCGTTCGTCGGCGTCGTCGCCCTGGCCGGGCTGACGTTGTTCGCAAGACTCTGAGTTTCGACGGGCGCTCCACGGGGCGACGAAGGGGGAGTGACGTGCAGAGCCGCGTCCATGCTGTGGCTGTTGATACCTACGACCCGGCGGTGATGGCGCAGTCCTTGCCCGACTCGCTGTTCGGATCGATCCGCCCGGGCGACCGAGTGGTGCTGAAACCCAACTGGGTGAGGCAGTCCCATGTCGACCGCCCCGACGACTGGGACTACGTGATCACCCACCCGGCCGTGGTCTCCGCCGTGCTGGCGCGGGTGCTGCAACATCTGGACGGCGACGGCGAGGTGGTGATCGCCGACGGCCCGCAGACCGACGCCTCGTTCGCCGAGCTGATCGCCCACTACCCGGTCGAGGAGTGGCAGCGCGACGCGAAGCAGCACGGCGTCGCCCTCGACGTGATCGACCTGCGCGACCACGAGTGGACGGTCGCCAACGACGTGGTCGTGGAGCGGACGGAACTCCCGGGCGACCCCCGCGGCAAGACCGAGGTGCTGCTGAACGGCTCGGCCAGCGAGTTCTGGGGTCATGCCCGATCCCGGCGCGGGTACTACGGCGCCGACTACGACCGGGCCGAGACCAACGCCGCCCACGACGGGCGGGTCAACCGCTACAGCGTCTCCCGGACGGCGCTCGAGGCCGACGTGCTGATCAACCTGCCGAAGCTGAAGACCCATCGCAAGGCGGGGATCACCGCCTGCCTGAAGAACCTGGTCGGGATCAACACCTACAAGAACTATCTGCCGCACCACTCCGAGGGCGGGCCCGCCGAGGGCGGCGACCAGTTCCCCAGCGACGGCACCCGCTCGCGGATCGAGGGCCGGCTGATGGGGGTGGTCAAGCAGAACGTGATGAGCAACGAGCGGCTGGCCGGGCTGCTCAGCCCGCTGAACCGGGCCGGCAAAGCCGTCTTCGGTGAGACCAAGGAGGTCGTGCGCAGCGGCAACTGGTACGGCAACGACACCATCTGGCGCATGATCCTCGACCTGAACAAGGTGCTCTACTACGCCGACCCGGACGGCACGCTGCGCGAGGGCGAGCTGGTGAACGCCAAGCGCTACATCGGCATCGTCGACGCCGTCCTGGCCGGGGAGGGGCACGGCCCGCTGGCGCCCGACCCGGTGCGTATGGGGTACCTGGTCTGCGGCACCAACCCGGTGGCGATCGACGCCGCCTGCGCCCGGCTGATGGGCTTCGACCCGAGCCTGATCCCGACGATCCTGCGGGCCTTCGAGGTCCAGGAGTACCCGCTGTGCGACTTCCCGCTCGGCGACGTCCGCCTGATGCTGGACGGCGACGAGTACGACCTTGCGGAGCTGCCCGAACGGCTGGTCGTGCCGTGTCGGCCGCAGTTCGGCTGGGCGGGCCATATCGAGAGTGGTGCGGCGGCTCATGTCGGGGCTTAAGCGAGCGGCGCTGGACCGCATCCCGCGGCTGCCCAACACGGTGAACCGCGGCCTGCTCGCGCTGAACCGCGACCCGGTGCTGGCCTTCGGCCGGAGTTACGGCGCTTACCGGGACCTGCTGGCGCGCAACCACACCCAGTACGACGCCACGGAGGCGCTCCTCGCCGCGGTGAACCGGGCCCTCACCGAGGTGCCGTTCTACCGCCGGTACCGCGCCGACGGCGAGATCCGCAGCATCGAGGAGTTCGAGCAGCGGATCGGCTTCACCGACCGCGACCTGGTGGGCGAGCGCTGGTCGCAGTTCACGGCCGCCGGAACCGACCTGTCGCGGTACGAGCGGATCACCACGGGCGGCACGAGCGGCAAGCCGCTGGAGCTGCTCGCCCCCCGCGACCGCCACGTGATCGAGCTGGCGACCATGCACGCGCTGTGGGGGCGCGCCGGGTACGACTTCGACGTGCGCGCCGTGATGCGCAACCACCGGCTGGGCTCGGGAAAGCTGTTCACGGTGAACCCGGTCACCCGGGAGCTGATCTTCGACGGGTTCCGGCTCGACCCCGACTACTTCGCCGCGGTGTACGACGTGATCGTCGGCCACGGCATCCGGTTCATCCACTGCTACCCCTCCACCGCCCACGAGTTCGCGACGTTCGTGGTGGAGAGCGGTCGCGACCTGTCCGGGGTCGAGGCCTTTCTCAGCGGCTCGGAGAACGTCTTCCCGCACCAGCGCGAACTGATCGAGAACCGGCTCGGGGTGCGCTTCTACACCTGGTACGGGCACACCGAGAAGCTCGTGCTGGCGGGGGAGTGCGCCCGCTCCACGGACTATCACGTGGAGCCGACGTACGGGTACTTCGAGCTGGTGGACGACGACGGTGAGGTGATCCGTGAACCCGGCCGGGTCGGGGAGATCGTCGGCACCGCGTTGCACAACCCCGGCATGCCGTTGATCCGGTATCGCACGGGTGACGTGGCGGAGTACGTGGGCGACCACTGTCCGCACTGCGATCGCCGGCTTCCGCTGATCCGCAACATCCGCGGCCGGTGGGCGGGTGATCGCGTCTACAACGCGGACGGCACCTTCGTGACTACGACCGCCTTGAACCTCCACAACGATCTCTACCGGGTCATCCACGGGCTCCAGTACGTGCAGGAGGCCAAGGGCGAGCTGAACGTGCTCGTGGTCAAGTCGCCCGACTTCCGCGAGCGCCACGAGCGGGCGTTGACCGAGCACTTCCGCGGGCGGCTGGCGGCGGACACCCGGATCGACATCCGCTACGTGGATCGGTTGATCCGCAAGGAGAACGGCAAGTTCGTGCACATCATCAGCGCGGTGGCTGACCGGTAACGCAGAGCCCGGCCACAGGCCAGGGGGCGCCGGGCACCAGGCCGGCGCTGCATGCGGCTGCGGCCGCCCGGGCCAGCACCACCCGCTCGGTGCTGTTCAGCTCGGCGGCCACCGCTTGCACGTCAGTGAACTCCGGCGTGGCCGACATGATTCGCCCCTGCGCATGGGCCACCTTGATGGCCACGCTCTGGTCGTCCAGCGGCACGCGCACCCAGGTGCGGGCCAGCACCGTCTTGGCCACCGGGTGCTCGCGGACGCCGATCGTACTGGTGTGCTCGAACATGAGGGTGCGCAGCGCGCCGGCAACGGCCGGGTCGCACAGCACGGTGAGGGTGTGGGCGGGGCGTCCCTTCTTCATGATGATCGGCACCAGCCACGCATCGTCCGCCCCGGCGTCCAGAAGCGCGGTCAGCACCCCGGGCCACAGCCGCGGGTCGAGGTCGTCGACGTTGGCCTCGAGAACAACGGCGTCGCTGCCGGCTGCCGCGGCAGCCGCCGAATCGGGCTGCGTCAGCACCACGCGGACGACGTTCGCCCGGCCGGGCCTATCGCGGGTGCCGGCACCGATCCCGACGCCGTCGAGGCGCCCTGGAGGCAGACCGTCGGAGGTGACGGCGAGCGCCGAGATGAGCGCCGCGCCCGTCGGCGTCGCGAGCTCACCGGAACCGCCGCTGCTCACCGGCCAGCCGCGCAGCAGTTCGAGCACGGCCGGTGTGGGCACTGCGAGGGTGCCGTGCCGGGTCGCCACCTCGCCCGACCCGAGCGCGACGACGCCGGCGTGCACGTCGTGCGCGCCGAGGTGGTGGAGGGCAGCGCAGACGCCGATGATGTCGGCGATCGAATCCAGCCCGCCGACCTCGTGGAAGTGCACCTCCTCGGCCGGTGTTCCGTGAACGTGCGCCTCGGCGCCGGCGAGGCGGCCGAAGACCGAGAGCGCATCCTGCATGACCGGGTGGGGGAGCGCAGCGTTCGAGATCAGCTCCCGGATCGTGGACCAACGGCGTTCCGGCGGATCGCCTTCCAGCACCTCGACGTCGAGTTTGGTCGCCCGCAGGCCGGCCCGGCGCACCTCGCTGCGGTGCAGCCGAACCGCTCCGGGCAGAACCGCCTCCACCGCCTCCTGCACGGAGTCGATGGACGCCCCGGCATCGATCAGAGCGCCCATCAACATGTCACCGGCGACCCCGGCCGAGGCATCGATCCACACTGAGGGGCTCATGCCTGCTCCGGCCCCACCGGTGCCGCGATCTGGGCGGCGAGATGCCCGGCCCCGTAGCCGTTGTCGATGTTCACCACGCCCACGCCCGGGGCGCAGGCGTTGAGCATCGTCAGCAGCGGGGCCAGGCCCTCGAAGGCCGCGCCGTACCCGACCGAGGTCGGCACCGCCACCACCGGGGCCGACACCAGCCCGGCGACGACGCCGGCGAGGGCGCCGTCCATGCCGGCGACGACCACGATCGCCCGCGCCCGGCGCAGGGTCTCGAGCTGAGCCAGCACCCGGTGGATGCCGGCCACCCCGACATCGACCACTAGCACGGCATCGCGCCCGAGGTAGGTGGCCGTGATCTGGGCCTCCCGTGCCACCGGAAGGTCGCTGGTGCCGGCCGCGACGATCACCACCCGCCCGCCGGTGGGGGCCGGAGGCGTTGCGGGCCAGGCCATGATGCGGGCGGCCTCGTCATAGAAGGCGCCGGGTAGCTGCGAGCGGATCGCCACGACCTGGTCAGGCGTGCACCGGGTGAACAGGGTGACCTCGTCGCTGCGGCCGGCCTCGGCGGCGATGGCTGCGACGTGCTCGCTCGTCTTGCCCTCGCAGTAGACGGCTTCGGGGTAGCCGCGTCTGGAGGCGCGGTCGTGGTCGAGGTCGGCAAACGAGCGAAGTGCCGCCGGTGGGCGCCATTCCTCAGTCACGGTCGACCGAGACCAGCGGCAGGGTGAAGGCGCCCGACTGGATGCCGCCGAGGTCGAGCGCGACGAACCGGAAGCCGGCCTCGATGGCGACGGCGCGAATCTGGTCGCGCAGCGGTGGGCTCACCGCGCGGGCCAGGTCATGGGGCGGCAGTTCCAGCCGGGCGACGTCGCCGTGGTGGCGCACCCGGCACTCGTCCAGTCCGATCCGGCCCAGCTCGCGTTCGGCGGTCTCGATCTGCGCGAGCTTCTGCGCCGAGACCTCGTCGAAGTGGGGGATGCGCGAGGCCAGGCAGGGGGCGGCGGGCTTGTCGGCGTTCGGCAGCCCGAAGGAACGGGCGATCCGGCGGACGGCGGACTTGTCCAGTCCGGCGACCGCTAGGGGCCTCAGCACGCCGTGCAGGGTCGCCGCGCGGGCGCCCGGGCGGTCCAGTCGTACGACGTCGTCGGCGTTCTCGCCGTAGGCGATCGTCTTCAGGCCGTGGGCGGTGACGACGTCGTGCGTGATGCGGGTGAAGAGCTCGTCGCGGCAGTGGAAACAGCGGTCCGGGCCGTTGGCCCGGTACTCGACTCGGTCGATCTCCCGGGTGGCGACCTCCACGATCCGCACGCCGAGGTGAGCGGCGACCGCATGCGCGTCAGACCGCTCCGCCGCGGAGAGGCTGGGGGAGACGCCGAGCAGGGCGAGCACGTTCTGTGGCCCGAGAGAGTGGGCGGCCAGTGCAAGCAGCACCGAGGAGTCCACCCCGCCGGAAAGCGCCACGCCCAGCGGGGCCGTGTCGCGCAGTTGCAGCGCGACGTTCTCGGCCGCGGCCCTGAGCGAGCCCACGAGGGGTGGATCCACCACGTCTTCCGTTCATCCCAGTGTCATCGGGGTGCTTCCACGCTGGTCAGCCCGGCCGACCATAGCACTTGGTAAGGGAAAGGTAGCAATTGGTGACAAGGACGATTGGGGAGCGCGGCCAATGACCAGAGGCGGAGGCGTGGGGCCGAGCCCATCGGTCCCGGCGACGGTATACGCCGAGTCCGCCTCGAGCTCCCTGAGCACTGGGGGGCGGTTCGCCACCACGGTCCACTCAAGGGTGTCAGTGGCTCCGATGCCGTCGTCTACGCGATGGGTCTGGGCAGCGGGGGCGGGGCGCGGAGAATGCGCCCGACAGGTCCGTCGCCGCTGACGGCGGGGTGGTGCACCAACAGGTGATCATGCCTCCTGCGGGCAGGCGTCTGGAGCCGGCTGGTCGGGAAGCGCTCGCGTCGATGTGGACGGCGTGCCGACGACGACCGGTGGCTATCGGTTGAGCCTGGTGCAGGATGCGTCCGACCTGCAGGTATGGAATCTGAACGGCACCCTGGTGCCTTGCAGCGCATGACGATGCCGTGCAGGCCCGGGGTCAGGGTGCGCCGGTGTGCCCGGCAGCTCGCCGCCGTCGGGCGAGACGCGAGGTCCTGGATCGCCTCACCCGGGCCATCGCACTGCTTCGGCCCCTGCCCGTGCATGCCGCTCTGCTCGGATCCCGCGGCGCGCATGGCTTGGGTCACCGTCTTGGTGACCAGCAGCGCACGGCAGCGACGATCACGCAGGTGTCGAGGATCAGTCGCGCCATGGATCCTCGTCGAGTCCGGGCACACCCAGGTCGGCCGCGTCCACCGCCGCTGCAAACGTGTCGTCCACGGCGAGCCGGCCTCGCCAGGTGGTGAGCACGTCGAGCAGAGCCTCTCCGCTGGCCCGATGGGCAGGCACCAGCATGGCGACTCGGCGGCCACCTCGGGTGATGACGATGGTTCGGCCGCTCTCCGCGCCATCCAGCGCTGCGAGAAACGGCGAGCTACCTCGGATGCGGACATCTCCTTCATGCGATCAGAATGTCCGATTCTGAGGGTCAAGGACAGCACCTGGCCTACCACCTCGCCGTGCCCGGGCGCGTTCCAGACCGAGGTCTAGAGGCTCAGCTGCCGTCGTCGGCCACGCTCGCGGAGAGGGCGGAACGAAAGCGGTCGAAGTCGTCGAGATGCCGGTGCAGGGTGTCCACCACGCGACGGTCGTCGACGTCGGCGTAGCCGTGGACGAGCACGTTGCGGAAGCCCGCCATGGCGATGAGCGTCGGGACGTCGTCGGCGGGAAGGTGCTGGTGCTCGGCCAGCACGGCGAAGACATCGCCGTAGTTCGCGGGAGCACGGTAGCCCTCGCTCGCGATGATGTGCTGCCCGGCGTCGATACATGCCTCGATGGCGACGACGAATCCGTACTTGACCGATTTGAGCTTGTCGCGGTCGGCCAGGAGCGTGTCGGCGTCGTACTGGGCAAGTCGCCGCAGATCGGCCACCTCGTCGCGCAGCCGCTCGAGCAGTGCGCGCAGGCGCAGCAAGTCAACCATCAGCGACCCTTGGCCATGGCGGCCAGCAGCGCCCGGTCCAGCGGGGCGGCGTGGATCTCGAAGTCCATGGCCAGCGTGCCCATCCGCATCTCGTAGTCCACGCGGGCGGGATCGTCCATGCCGTACAGCACGAGACGGTCGCGCAGGATGCGCCCGACCAGGCGCAGCGGGGCCTCGTTGAGGACGACGATGCCGTCGATGGGCCCGGCGTGGGCACGATGGGCGAGCTGGCCCGACAGGAGCGTGGCCCGCTCCAGGTACTCACTGGCCGGCACGTCGTCGGCGAAGTACACGGCCACGTCCACGTCGCTGTCGTCGCGGGCCTGGCCCCGGGCGTGGGATCCGAACAGGTAGGCGAACCGAACGCCGTGGCCTGCGAACAGCTCGGCACCGGCCGAGCGCAGACTCGGCAGAAGGTCCATGCCAGCAGGATAGGCGCGGGTCGACCTCCCGCGCGATCATGCAGGTGGATGTGCCGGCGGACCGCTCCAGCCTCGACATGGTCTCGATCCCGGTCCGCTCGGGTTCGAATGGCCCCGGCCGGGGTCGGGCCCGAGCAGTAGCGTCGAGGTGAGGGCGGCGATGCCGGTGCCGCGCGGGTGCTGGCGCTGACGCCCGTCCCGCCCTCGCAGGTGGGATCGGCGATGCGCACCAACGGGTCCACGGGGCAGGCGCGACGTCTGGGCTGGGCGGTGATCCTGCCGCTGTTCCTGATCGCGGCGCTCACCGGCGCGGTGCCGACGCCGCCGCGCTGGGTCAGTGTGGACCTTCCCCGGCATGAGTACGCCCGGCTGGCCGCTCCGCAGGCGCTGGTCGCGCAGTCCGGGCCCGAGTGGTTCACCTTCACCCCGGGCAACCAGGGCGCGTCGATCGGGCCGAACACCTTCGACGCGCCACGGAGGAATCGGTAGCGTGCGGGTTGGCTGAACTTGGTTTCTGATCTTGTAGTACTGCAGGCAGTCCCTCTCCGTGATGAGGAGTAACTGTCTGTGTCTGATACGAAACTCGCCTTAATGATCGATACGCCCGAGTTGAGTGGGTCGCTGTCGTGGCACGCGCTGGAGTCGTTGATGGTCGCGATGTCGCAACAGCTACCGGCCCAGGCGCTGGCGATGGCGTTGGAGGACGCACAGGAACA
>JBAPWU010000257.1:0-5647 GCA_049283855.1 Kineosporiaceae bacterium | reverse complement strand
GTGACGCGCAGGGTGATCGTGGCCGCCGCCGGGTGTGCCGCGGGCGCCGTGCTCGCGCAGATCGCCCACCCCCTGCTGAACGGCGCCGCGCTGACCGCGGCGACCCTGCTCGCCGTCGTCCTGTTCGCCCTGGCCGGGCTCGTGCACAGCCTGGCCCGGTACGGACGCCGCGGGCCGCTCGCGCTGCTGGTGGGGGCCTCGGGGCTCGGTCTGCTGGTCGAGGCCGTCGGCGTGCGGACCGGGATCCCGTTCGGCGCCTACCACTACACCGGCACGCTGCGCCCCCAGGTGCTCGGCGTCCCGGCCGTGGTGCCCCTCGCGTGGCTGATGATGGCCTACCCCTGCGTGCTGCTCGGACGGCGTCTGGCCCCCGAAGCAGGTCAGCGATGGCGGCGGGTGGCGCTGGGCGGGTGGACCCTGGCCGCCTGGGACCTGTTCCTGGACCCGCAGATGGTCGCCGCCGGGCACTGGGTGTGGCGCGATCCGGCCCCGCATCTGCCCGGCGTCCCGCAGGTGCCCCTGACCAACTACGCCGGCTGGCTGGCGGCCTCGACGATGATCGTCGCGGTCACCGATCGGCTGCTGCCCGAGGGCTCGGTCCGGGGAGCCTCCGAGGCGGTCCCGGGGGCACTGCTGGCCTGGACCTGGCTCGGCTCCACGCTGGCCAATCTGGCCTTCTTCGACCGGCCCTGGGTGGCCCTCTACGGCGGGGTGGCCATGGGGCTGACCGTCGGGCCCTACCTGTGGACGGCGCGCCATCGGCCACCCGTGGCGGCGAGCCCGTCGCCGGTCGGCCACCCGATCGGGCAGGCCCGGTGAACACCTGGGACGCTCTGGTCTGGGCGGGCAGCCTGCTCGCGGCGGCGAGCACCGTGCACACGGCGGTGAACCTGCGCCGGCTGCGCCATCTCGAGGCCGCGCCCCCGCCCACCACCGAACGGGTCAGCGTGCTGCTGCCGGTCCGTGACGAGGCCGGCCAGGTGGGGCCGTGCCTCGCCGCCCTGCGTGCCCAGCTCGGGGTTGGGGACCTGGAGATCCTGGTGCTGGACGACGGCTCCACCGACGACACCGTGGCCGAGGCCCTGGCCGCGGCCGAGGGCGACCCCCGCATCCGGTTGCTCACCGGAGCCCCGCTGCCCGACGGGTGGCTGGGCAAGCCGCACGCCTGCCACCAGTTGGCCGCGGCCGCGACCGGCTCGGTGCTGGTCCTGCTCGACGCCGACGTGCGCCTGGCGCCGTCCGCGGTGGCGGCGGGGGTCGATCACCTGCGCCGGCACGCCCTGGATCTGCTCAGCGCGTGGCCGCGTCAACTGGCCGAGAGCCCCGTCGAGCGCCTGGTCCAGCCGCTGCAGCAATGGTCCTGGGCGACCGCCCTGCCGCTGGGGGTGGCCGACGCACTGCAGCGGCCCTCGATGACCGCCGCGAACGGGCAGTTCCTGGTGGTGGACGCCGGTGCCTACCGGCGCTGCGGCGGCCACGGCGCGGTCCGGGCGAAGGTGCTCGACGACATCGCGCTGGCCCGCACGGTCAGACAGGCCGATGGCCGGGTCGGCCTGGCGGATGCCTCGGCGCTGGCCGAGTGCCGGATGTACCAGGACTGGCCGAGCCTGCGCGAGGGGTACGCCAAGTCGCTGTGGTCGGCCTTCGGGTCGCGGGCCGGAGCGGCCGGCGTCCTCGGGTGGATGACGCTCGCCTACCTGATACCCGCGCTGGCGACCCTGCGCGGCTCGGCGGTCGGGCTGGCCGGGTACGGGGCCGCGGTGGTCGGACGCTATCTGGTGGCCAGACGCACCGGCGGGCGCACCCTGCCGGACGTGCTGTCCCACCCGCTCTCGGTCGGGGTGTTCGTGTACCTCACGACCCTGTCCTGGCGACGTCACCGCCGCGGCGACCTGAGCTGGAAGGGCCGCCCGGTGGTGCCGGCCCGCCCCGCCGGGCACGATGGCTGACCATGGCCCGCATCGTGGTGATCGGCGCCGGACTCGGCGGCCTGTCCGCCGCCGTCCGGCTGGCGGTCGGTGGCCATCACGTGGTGGTCTGCGAGCAGGCCGACCAGGTCGGCGGCAAGCTGGGCTGGTTCAGCCGCGACGGGTTCTGCTTCGACACCGGGCCGCACCTGCTCACCCTGCCCGCCGTCTACCGTGACCTGTTCGCCACCACCGGCACCGCGCTCGACGACGTCCTCGACCTGCAGCCGGTCGATCCCGCCTGTCACTACCGCTTCCCGGACGGGATCGAGCTGGACATGCCCAACGTGTCCCGCTCCCAGATCGCCGCCGCCTGGGACCGGGCGCTGGGCGACGGCGCCGGGGCCGACTGGGCCTCCTTCATGGAGCGCGCCGCGCGCATCTGGGACGCCGCGCGCGGGCCGTTCCTCGAGCAGGCCCAGGAGGGCCCGCTGGCCCTCGCCCAGCAGGCCCACCGGATGGCCGACCTGCGCACCATCGCGCCCTGGCGCTCGCTGCGCGGGCTCGGCCGGCAGTACCTGCGCCATCCGCACCAACGGATGGTGCTGGACCGCTACGCCACCTACGCGGGCTCCGATCCGCGCCGGGCACCGGCCGCCCTGGCCACGGCGGCCTTCGTCGAGCAGTCCTTCGGCGCCTGGTACGTCACCGGGGGCCTGCGCGGGCTCGTCGACGCCCTCGCCGAGCGGGCCACCGAGCGCGGCGTGCAGGTACGCACCGGGGCGGACGTCGTCCAGGTCGTGCTGGACGACGCAGGCCGGGCGCGGGGGGTACGCCTGGGCGACGGTGAGCACCTGGACGCCGACCTGGTGGTGGCCAACGCCGACGCCACCCACCTGTACCGCGACCTGGTCGCCGGCCCCGATGCCGAGGTCGGGCGGACGGCGCTGCGCCGGGTGACGCCGTCCCTGTCGGGGTTCGTGATGCTGCTCGCCCTGAGCGGTCGCACGCCGGGTCTGCGCCACCACACGGTGCTGTTCCCCGAGGACTACGACGACGAGTTCGACTCGGTGTTCGGCACCGGAGCGCAGCGGCTGGCCGGACCGCGGGCCGCACCCGACCCGGCGGTCTACATCAGCGCCCCCGACGACGCCTCGCTGCGCCCGGACGAGGACAGCGAGGCCTGGTTCGTGCTGGTGAACGCACCCCGGCACGTGGCGACCGGTGCCGAGGACCCCGCCGCCAGCCGGCTCCTGGGGCGCCCGCGCGGCATCGACTGGGCGGTACCGGGTTTCGCCGAGTCCTACGCCGACCGGATCCTGGCCGTGATGGCGGCCCGGGGCCTGGACGTGCGGGATCGGCTGCGGTGGCGGGAGATCCGCACCCCGGCAGACATCGAGTGGCGCACCCGCAGCGTGGGCGGCTCGATCTACGGCACCAGCAGCAACACCACGCGCGCCGCGTTCCTGCGCCCGGCCAACCGCTCCCCCGTGCCGGGGCTGTTCCTGGTCGGCGGCTCCAGTCACCCCGGCGGCGGCATCCCCCTGGTGGGCCTGTCCGCAGCCATCGTCGCCGACCTGATCGGCCCCGCCTGACCGGTCGGTCAGTAGATCTGGAGGACGGTGGCCTGATTCGGGGGGGACTGGTGCACCTGCTTCTGCCCCGCCGCGGTGAGGTCGGTCTCGCTGAAGTGCACGCTGGACGCCGCGCCGCGGCCGCGCAGCGTGAGGTACCCGCTCACCTTGAACGGGCTGTCGGCGTCCACCGGGGTCAGCGAGTAGACGTTCCCGTCGGAGGGGTGGAACCGGACGGCGTAGACGTTCAGGTTCCCGCCGAGGGTCCTGGTCGTGGCGTCGCCGTGCAGGTGGGTGCCGAACTGGTCGTTGACCAGCGTGTCGCCGTCCGCACCGGCGGGGCGGATGAACCATCGGTCGGACGGGGAGGCGCTCAGCGGGTGGTGGTAGACCTCCTGGTGCGGGCCGACGGTCTCGCCGGCGCTGGCGTGCAGGCACTCATCGCTGCCCCGGGCCAGGAACGACACCGACTCCTGCGGGTGGCCGGCCAACTGGTAGCCACCGGAGCGGACCAGCCGCACCTGACGCCGCACCGCCTCGACGTCCGCAGCGGCCGTCGTAACCCCGGCGGTGATCAGGGTCTGCTTCAGGCGGTCGATCAGCGGGTTGAGCCTCAGGTCGTAGTTCGCGCGGCTGAAGACCGATCCGAGCAATGCCCTGATCTCCGCCCTGACGGATTCGAGCGCCGCGGGGTCATTGCGGATCAGGGAGCCGAGGATCGAGTCGTCGTCCAGGTTGAACCTGGTCTGTTCCTGCAGGATCTGGTCCAGGCCCCACGGGATGAACCTCAGGTTCACCGTGTCGATCGTGGGGTTCGCCACGGCGACCACGTCGTTGTAGACGTAGGCGTTGTTGACCTGCCCGGTGTACCCGTCCCAGTGCTTGAGCAGTGTCTCCATGGCGTAGAACCGGGTGAACTGCGCCAGATCGATCACCTCGGCGGCACCGGCCAGGCCGGCCTCGGCGATCCGCTGCGCGGCCAGCCTCAGGTCCGCCCCGTCGCGGACGTCGGAGAAGCCGTCGCTGGGGATCCGGCCCGAATCGACCATCGCCACCGTGAGGTCCTCGCCGCACTCGATCTCGTAGAGGTTGCCCTGGTCGTTGGCGAAGGTGTTCTGGACGTGACGCTTCTTGACCGGCTCGCAGTTGAGGTACAGCCCCTGGTAGGCGTCGTTGACGTAGACGTGGGCGTAGTTCGACCGCGAGTACGGCAGCCCGGCCTGTTTGAACAGGTCGTACCCCAGCGGCTGGCGGATGTACGAGGGATCCTGCACGCAGTTGTGCAGCGTCACGTACCGTGTGCCGACCAGGGCCTCCATCGCCGCCTCGTTGGTGTCCAGGAACCGCGAGAAGTTCAGTCGCAGTGACGGTTTCGTGGTGCTGAAGGACCCGCAGTAGGACTTCTTGGAGATGCCGACCTGCGCGAAGCGGTGCGGTCCACCGGCCGGGAAGACGCTGCCCGAGATCTCGACCTGCGCGGCCTCGAACCAGTCGTAGCGCTCACCCACGAAGCCGAAGTTGCACCGGCCACCGTGCGGCTCGGCGTGCTTGAGCGCCGCCCAGTCGTGAGCGGCCATCGTGACCCGGATGGTCAGCACGGTGGCGAGGTCGTAGAACTGGTCGCACAGCTTCTGGGGCGTCATACCCACCAGATGACCCAGGGCACCTCCTGATACCCCGGCTCGGGTCCGAGTGGAGTCAGGTGACGGCGAAACTGCTCGACGTGATCGTGGGCAACCCCGGGGACGTCGCGGTGAGGGAGTACCCGGTCCCGGACGGGTCGATCTCACACCCGGCGAACGCCGCCGTCCCCGAGGTGGTGGACAGCGGGTTCGTCGTGCACGTCAGCGTGGCACCGCTGGTACCCGTCGCGATCGCCAGGGTCACACTCGCCGAACCTGAGGTGACGGTGTTCCCGCCCGCGTCCCGCACGACCACCGTCGGTTGGGTCGCGAACGCCGTTCCGGCCGGCCCCCCACCCGGCTGCTGGCTGAACGCCAGCTTCGCCGCCGGACCGACAGCCACCGTGAACGTGGCCGGGTCGCCGAGGTGACCCCCGGGGACGTCGCGGTGAGCGTGTACGTCGCCCCGGACTTGTCGATCGCGCACCCGGCGAAGACCGCCACCCCCGCACCGGCAGCCACCGTCTTGGACGACACACACGTC
>JBAPWU010000256.1:0-17359 GCA_049283855.1 Kineosporiaceae bacterium | reverse complement strand
GCCGAACGTGAGGCCCGCGTCGGGCTGGGAGCGGCGCGCACGGCATCCGGCGCGACGCGCACCCCCGGCTGATCGGGCACGACCTGGAAGCGGGAGGCGCCCAGGTCGACGTCGGTGTCGAGCGCGAGGTGCGCCTCCCGGAAGATCTCGGTGAGCTGGACCGGGATCAGGGTCACCAGGAGGTCGTCCCCGGAGCGCTGCAGCGCGGCCACCCGGCCGGTGCCCCGGCTGGTCATGACCATGACCCTGCCGACCTCGAGATCGTCCGCGCCGTCGGTGCGGGCGTCGATGGTCCAGGTCAGGCCGTCGCTGCTCACCGACCGCACCGCCTCGGGACCGCCCCCGACCCGGACGACGTCGCTCTGGTAGGTGACGGGCGCGGCGGGATCCGGGGCGTACCCGAAGGCGTCGCCGGCGGCCGACCCGTTCACGAGCGGGCCGCCGGCCGCAGCCGGGGAGGATCCCGGTGCCGGGCTGCCCGAGCCGCAGGCGCTCGACGCGAGCATTGCGACGGCCACCCAGGCGGCGGCCCTGCTGTGTGCTGCTGTGATCACGGCTCGACGGTAGGTGGCGCGGTCCGGCGCTACATCAGGTGATCCCCTATGTCCGTGGTCCCGTCGGGCACCTCGACGGCGGCGGGGCGCCGCCGAGGGTGAGCCGGTTGCGCCCGGACGTCTTCGACGCATAGAGCGCTTCGTCGGCCGCGGCCAGGAGCTGGTCGATGGTGTCATCGGCCGCCTCGCTCAGGCACGCTCCGCCCAGGCTGGCGGTCACGCTCAGGGTGGTGCGTCCATTCGGCACGGTGGCCGCGGCGATGGTCCGGCGGATCCTCTCGCCGATGGTGCGCAGGTCACCCGGGCCGGCACCGGGCAGCAGGACGAGGAACTCCTCGCCGCCCATCCGCACCAGGACGTCGCCGTCGCGCAGGGTCGTCTGCGTCACGGACGCCACCTGCCGCAACACCTGGTCCCCGGCCAGGTGGCCATGGGAGTCGTTGATCGACTTGAAGTGGTCCAGGTCGATGGAGAGCAGGCCGAGAGGGGTGCCTGTCCGCACCGAGCGCGCCCATTCCTCGCTCAGCCGCTGCAGCCCGAATCGACGGTTGTACGCCCCGGTGAGCGGGTCGACCGCGGCCAACTGCTGGAATCGTTCGTGGGTCAGGACGTTGTTCAGCGCCACGCCGATGGGGTCGGCGAAGGACGCCAGCAGCCGCTTCGCCTCTGGCGCCGGGGGAGTACTGAACGCGATCACCAGGACGCCCACGGGCACGCTCTGGAAGTGCAGCGGCAGCATGATGACGCACGCCGGAGGGAAGGACACGACGGCGGCGTCGATGACGAGGTCGTGCGGCAGTGCGAGGTCCACAGGCTCGCCGGTGGACAGTGCGGACCTGACGGTTGCGTTCTGGTGGAGCAGCGGGGCGGCCAACCGGTGGAGGGCACCGAGCTCCAGCTCCCCGTCGCGGACCACGCAGAAGGCGCCCGCGCCGGCCCCGACGTGGCCCACGCAGGCGCGCAGCGTCGCATGCGTGAACTCCTCCAGCTCCAGGTGCTGGGCCAGTGTCCGGCTGAGGTCCGAGGTGGCCTGCTGGACATCGAGCGAGGCGGCGAGCGAGGTGATCAGCTGGTTGAACGCCGCCGCCGCCTCTCCCAGCTCATCGGCGGAGTCGACCGTGAGGCTGCACTGTTGCGGACTGCAGGTGCTCCAGTCGCCGGAGTATGCGGCCTCGGCGATGACGCCGGCGACATATCGCGTCTGCCGGGACAGCTGAGCCAGCCTGGCACCGACGACGCGGCGGGCGAGGAGGAAGTTGGCCGCCGCCAGGACCGTGCCGGCGAGCACGCAGGCGAGGAAGAACGACGGCCGGAGGGTGAACCGGCTCGGCACTCCCATCGCGATCACGATGTAGGGGAAGGCCAGGCCGATCGCCACTCCCAGGGCGAGCATCCACCACCCCAGGTCGGCGAAGGCCCGGCTGGTCAGCCGCGGCATCACTCTCCGCCGGCCAGTGCTGGCGCGCCCATCAACGACTCCTGTCGACACCATGAGTGCTCGACGCCGCACGCCGGGTTCTTGAGTGCCGAGTTCTTGAGTCAGGAGGCCGTGGGAGGCGGCGGGCGTTCGGGGAACCGTGCCCCGAACGCCGGGCCCGGCAGCGGCGCCCGCACGGTGAGCACGCCCTCCTCGATCGAACGGGCCCAGTCCAGCCCTGTCGCGTCGAGCACGTGCAGCATCGGGGCGTTGTCGGGCAGTACGGTTCCGACCACCTCCTGGAAGCCCAGTTGCTCGGCCAGGGCCAGCATGTGCCGCAGCAGCCGGGTTCCGACGCCGCGGCCCTGGTAGGTGTCCTCGACGAGCAGCGCGATCTCCGCCGCCCGGCCTTCGGGGTCGTCCGGGAACACGTTGCCCAGACCCACGATCAGCCCGTCCGGACTCATCACCACCAGGGTCGCGCCGCGATGCCCGCCGGTGAGCCGGCGCAGGTTGATCTCCCGCCATTCGCCGACCGCGGTCAGGTAGCGGCGGTAGCGGGTCTGCTCCGAGCACCGCTCGTGCATGGCGGCGACGGCGTCGGCGTCCTCGGGGCGGCCCAGCCGGATCCAGACCGTGCCGTCGGGCCGGATCGGGTCGACCCAGCCGAGCGCGTCGATGTCGCCCTCCATCCGGGAGATCGCCGCGGCGAGACGGAGCAGGGCCGAGGCGCGGGTCTTCTCCGCGTGCGCGAACGGCGCCCAGGCCCGGTGCAGCACCACGTGCCTGTCGGCCGTCCACTGCAGGCGCAGCACGTCGTCGGCGTCGTCCTCACCCTGTGCCGCGTCGGCGACCTCGAACCGGTCCGCCTCCACGAGCGTGGCGGCCGCGAACGGGGCCGATCCCGGGTTGGTGACCAGCTCGGTGGCGCCGTCCAGGACCCTGGTCGGCAGGTCGAGCGCGTCCTCGGCCGAGCCCTCGGTGATGTGGCCGTTGATCCCGGCCGCCATGGCGGTGCCCAGGAGCGTCTCGGCGCCGATCCGCTCCGGCACCGTCACGGCGAGGTCGATGGTACGGATCCCCTCGCCGGTGGCGAGCACGGCGGTGCCCACCACGTGCACGTGCACGGAGCTCAGCACCCGGATCAGCGAGGCCAGCCCATCCGGACGATCGGGCACGTCGATCCGCAGTCGCCAGGGCCGGCGCGCTTCGTGATGGTCGGTCAGCAGGAGTTCCGCCGGCGCGATGGCCCCGCCGATCCGGGCCATCAGCGCGTTCCAGTTCGCCTGACTCGGCTGCCGGCCCGCCACCGGATCGACCATGGCCAGTCCCACCGACAGGGCCAGGGCGAAGTGCACGAAGGCGTCGCTGTCGACGGCGTCGTCCACACCCCCCGCGCGACGGGCCTGCTCGATCACCGTCCTCATGTTCGCCCAGCGCCGGTCCACGCGGGCCGACTCGAGGTCGCGCACCGCCTCGTCCCGGTGGGCCTGGGCGAGCGCCTCGAGCTCGAGCACGTTCCAGCTGCGCTCGGGTGCGGCGAAGATCTCCCTGGCTGCCTCGAGCAGCACCGCCAGCGGCGGCACCGCGTCGGGATCGGCCGCGGCCGACGCGAGCCGATCGCCCGCCTCGGAGGTCAGCTTGGCGGCCATCACCTCGGCGAAGAGCTCGGCACGGTCACCCGTCAACCGCTTCACCGTGCGGGCGGGGATCCCGGCCCGCTCGGCCACCATCTCCAGCTTCGTGCCGCCGTAGCCGTTCTCCGCGAACACCTCCGCGGCGACGTCGACGATCCGCTGGTGCAGCTCCTCGTCGTTGGTCACCGGTCCTCCCGAGTCTGGACACTATCGCCTGCCCCGGGCGGCTCGGGCCGCCGCCCCCCGCGTTTACAGTGGCGCCATGGCGCGCCCCGGACGAGCATGGTGGTCGCGCCTGGAGGTCGTGCGCTTCCTCGAAGCTGCCCTGGTCCGCGCCGTCCCCCGTGATCATCTCGAGAGCGACCGGGTCTTCCGCCGCCGCCGGGTCGTGGTGGCGGTCACCGCCTGTCTCGGAGCCGTCCTGGTCGGGGTGTCCTTCCAGCTCGCCCCCGGCGACCCGCGCTTCTACCTCACCACCGGTGCGCTGGCGCTGGTCTGGACCCTGGGCTCGCTGGTCTCCGGACCCCTGCACCTGGGCTGGGCGCACACCCGGTCCGGGTCCCGGCTGGTCCGGCCCGTGGTCCAGTCGCTCGCGCTCGGGCTGCTCGCCGTGGCCGTGTTCTGCGCCGGGGCGGTCGTGGTCGCTCGGGTGCCGGTCCTGCGCGACCATGTCAACGACGTGCTCGACCACGCCCGCTTCTCCCTGCTGCCGGTGGTCGCCGTGATCACCGTGGTCAACGGGGTGGCCGAGGAGCTCTTCTTCCGGGGGGCGCTCTACGCGGCGATCGGGCGGCGGTACCCGGTGCTCGTCTCGACGGGCCTGTACGCCCTCACCACGGTGGCCAGCGCCAATCCGATGCTGGTGTTCGCCGCCGCGGTGCTGGGGCTGCTGGTCGGGCGACAGAGACGGGTCACCGGTGGGGTCCTCGGGCCGATGGTCACGCACGCGACCTGGTCGCTGAGCATGCTGTTCCTGCTGCCCGTGCTGCTCGGCGCGCTCGCCGGAACGTCTCCGTGACAGCATGGGCAGATGACTGAGGGTGCCGTCCGTACCGCGCTCGTGACGGGGGCGACCGGCTACATCGGCTCCCGCCTGGTGCCGGAGCTGCTGGCCGCCGGGTGGCGGGTACGGGTCCTGACCCGCAATGCGGACGGGGTCGCGCCACGGGCCTGGTTCGACCAGGTCGAGGTGATCGAGGGTGATGCCACCGACCCGGTGATCCTCGACCGGGCGCTGACCGGCGCCGATGTCGCCTATTACCTCCTGCACTCGATGGACGGCAAGCCGCAGTTCGAGCGCCGGGACCGGGCCATGGCCAGGGGGTTCGCCGCGGCGGCGCGCCGGGCCCGCCTGGGCCGGATCGTCTACCTGAGCGGCCTGCACCCGGACGGCGTCGCGCTCTCCGCGCATCTGGACTCCCGGGTCGAGGTCGGCGAGATCCTGCTGGCCAGCGACGTGCCCACGGTGGTCCTGCAGGCCGCGGTGATCATCGGCTCGGGGTCGGCCTCGTTCGAGATGCTGCGCCACCTGACCCGCCGGCTGCCGGCGATGATCGCGCCGAAATGGCTGCACAACCGGATCCAGCCGATCGCCGTCCGCGACATCCTGCATTACCTCGTCGCCGCGGCCGACCTGCCGCCGCAGCTGAACCGCACCTTCGACGTCGGCGGGCCGGACGTGCTGACCTACAAGGAGATGATCGAGCGGTTCGCCCGGCTGGACGGCCTGTGGCCGCGCATCATCGTGACCGTGCCGGTGCTGACCCCCTGGTTGGCCGGCCACTGGGTCGGGGTGGTCACTCCGGTGCCGGCCTCGATCGCCAAGCCGCTGGTCGGCAGCCTGGTGCACGAGGTGATCTGCAAGGAGGACGACCTCGCGGGGCTGGTGCCGCCGCCCCCGGGGGGCTTGCTCGGGTTCGACGAGGCGGTGCAGGACGCGCTCGGCGGCGAGCGGTCCCGGCCGGAGCCCGGCACCGTGGATCCGGGTCGGCTGACCTCGGCCGACCCCGACTGGGCGGGCTGACCCGGCCCGGTCAGATCCAGGCGAACTGGCCGCCGCCGAAGTCCAGCGGATCATGGCGGTGGCCGCTGTCGTGGAAGGCCAGGGTCGCGCTGACCATCGTCCACGACGGCAGGGTGGACGGCGCGACGTCCAGGTAGGCCCGGCAGCCGTCGCACCCGGCGATGTGGGGGTAGTCCAGCAGCGCGGGCCGGGGGACGTCGGGTCGCGAGGGTGCCTCGTCCGGGGGCGGCACCGCGCCCGGTGACTCGGCGAGGAGAGACATGCCTACGTATCGGTCGGGGTGTGCCGTCCATTGACCGAATCGGGGCACCGATGCCTCACCCTGAACCGGGGCTGAGGGTCAGGGCTCGAGCACGTACGTGCCGGGAGCATCGCCGAGCACCGGCAGCCCGGCGTCGGGGGCACCCATCGGCGGTGGCGGCACCCGGTCGCCCGAGCCTCGGGCCAGCCACTCCTGCCAGGCCGGCCACCAGGAGCCCGGACACACCGGAGTCGACCGCTGCCAGACGTCGGCATCGACATAGCGATCGCCCTCGGTGTGGGTGGCGAGCTGGTAGCTGCGGCGTCCAGGGGGCCCGGGCGGGCTGACGATGCCGGCGTTGTGACCTCCGCTGGCCAGCAGGAAGGTCAGCTCGGTGTCGGCGAGCATGTGCAGCTTGTACACCGAGTGCCACGGCGCCACATGGTCGCGAGCCGTGCCCACCGCGAAGATCCGCGCCCGGATGTCCGAGAGCGCGACCGGCAGGCCACCGGCGAGGAGCCGTCCCTGGGCGAGATCATTGTGCAGGAACAGGCCGCGCAGGTACTCCGAGTGCATGCGGAACGGCAGTCGGGTGGTGTCGGCGTTCCAGGCCATCAGGTCGGTCATCGACTCGCGCTCGCCCAACAGGTACTGGCGCACCATCCGCGACCAGACCAGGTCGTTGGAGCGCAGCATCTGGAAGGCGCCGGCCATCTGGTGCCCGTCCAGATACCCCTGGTCCCACATGAAGTCCTCGAGGAAACTCACCTCGTCCTCGTCGATGAAGAGGTTGAGTTCGCCGGGCTCGGTGAAGTCGGTCTGCGCGGCGAGCAGGGTGATGGTGGCCAGCGGGTCGGCGTCCTTCTGCCGGGCCAGGACGGCGGCCTCGATGGTGAGCAGCGTGCCGCCCAGGCAGTAGCCCACCGCGTGGATCTTGCGTTCGGGCACGATCATGCGGACGGCGTTCACCGCGGCGTCCACGCCCAGGAGGCGGTAGTCCTCCATCCCCAGATCACGGTCGGCGGCCGTGGGGTTGTGCCAGGACATGACGAAGACCGTGTGTCCCTGGCCGACCAGGTAGCGGATCAGGGAGTTGTCCGGGGAGAGGTCGAGGATGTAGTACTTCATGATCCAGGCCGGGACGATCAGGATCGGCTCCGCGTAGACGGTCTCGGTCGCGGGCGAGTACTGGATCAGCTCGATCAGCCGGTTGCGGTAGACCACCTTGCCAGGGGTCACCGCGACACTCTTCCCGACCGGGTAGGCCTCGGCACCGACCGGCGGCTTCTGGTTCACCGATCGCACCCAGTCCTGCACCAGATTGACCGAGCCCCGCAACAGATTGGCGCCGTTCTCGCGGGCCGTCGCCTGGATCACCTCGGGATTGGCCCACGGAATGTTCGAGGGGGCGAACACGTCCAGGATCTGCCGCGCCCCGAACGCGGTGGCAGCCTCGTGGTGGGGGGTGACCCCCTCGACGCCCGTGGTGGCGTTGTGCCACCACTGCTGCAGCAGCAGGAACGCCTGGTAGTTCACCGCGTACGGCCAGGTCTGCCAGCTCGGGTGATCGAACCGGTGGTCCCCGGGGAGCGGCTCGATGCACGGTTCGGTGCTGCGATCGACGGTCCGCTGGGCGGCGTAGGCGAGCAGCCGCAGGGTCTTGCGGGTCGCCTTGTCGGCCAGCTCGACCTGCTTGCCCGGGGAATTGGCCAGGTGGACGAGCCAGTCGAGATAGGCGAGCGCCAACGTCGTCGGCGACTGACCCGACGTGAGCTTGCCCTGCCAGCCGTGCACCATCCGGTCGACGTTGTTAACCACAGTTCGTCCAGCCACGATCACATCGTCCTCGGGTCGGGGCCGGGAGGCTCCGGGCCCAACGGCCCAGCGTGGGGAATGTCTCACGGGCGCACCATGGAGGCCCGGGGCGAGGTGGTGCCGCGATGAGACCCGCGACGCGAGCCGGTCGGCTCACCGCCTACACCGACGAGGCCGCCCGGTACGACGAGCGGACGGCGTCCTTCCAGACCTGGCGCGAGCTGGCCGTCGACGTGTTGCCCCTGGCCCGGGGAGACCGGGTGGTCGACGTCGGTTGCGGCACGGGCCTGTGCTTCGCACGGATCGAGAGCGCCGTCGGGTGTTCCGGGCAGATCGTCGGCATCGACGAGTCGACGCCGATGCTGGACCTGGCCCGGCGACGGGTCGAGCGCAACGGCTGGTCCAACGTCGAGCTGGTCGCCGGGCCGGCGCACCTGGCCGAGCTGCGGGTCAGCGCCGATGCTGCGATCTTCTGCGCGGTGCACGACGTGCTCCAGGATCCGTCGGCGCTGGACGCCGTGCTCGGCCAGTTGCGGCCGGGGTCGTGGGTGAGTGCCGTGGGCGGTCGGTGGGCCCCGGCCTACCTCGTGGCCCTGAACCTGGTGATCCATGCCCTGCATGCCCCCTACATCCGGGACTTCCGCGGGTTCGACCGCCCGTGGGCGCTGCTCGAACGCGGGCTGGAGGACGTGCGGGTCGACGCGGTGGCCGCCGGCAGCGGGTTCTGCATGGTCGGCCACACACCCGGCGCCTGACCGGTTGGCCGGCAGGCGGTCACAGGGCCGGGACGATGGCCACCTTCATCGACTCCCCGCTCATGCTGGTCCGCATGGCCAGGTCGGCATCATCGAGGCCGAAGGTATGGGTGACCATCTCGTCGAAGGGATACCGGTCGGCATAGCGCTCGAGCAGCCGCAGGGCCGGTCCGTAGCCCGTGCTCGGGTGGTTGGTCAGCCCGATCAGGCGGATGTTCTTGCTGCACACGTGCCGGTGCACGTTGAGCGCCACCTCGCCGGTGTCGGCGAAGTTGCCCATCTCCAGCATCATCCCGCCCCGCTTCAGCATCTCGATCCCCTCGACGAACGAGGTGGGGGAGTTGGCCATGTGCAGGACGACGTCCGCCCCGCGCCCTCCGGTCAGCTCGCGCACGCGCTCGATCCTCTCCGCGGCTGACGTGGCCGTGACGTCGAGGGTGTGCTCGGCGCCGCAGCGGCGCGCCCAGCCCAGCCGGTAGGCCGACAGGTCGCTGGCGATGATCTGGCCGGCGCCCATCATGTCCGCCTTCGCGACGTGCAGCAGTCCCAGCGGCCCGGACCCGATCACGACCACCGTGTCACCGGAGTTGAACCCCTCCAGGGCGTAGGAGCTGAACTCCTTGACCTTGTCCAGGCTGGCCGTGCAGGCCATCAGCTCGGCCAGCACCGCCACACGCGGCGACAGGCCGTCGGGCACCTTGTAGACGAAGGTGTCCGGGCGCAGGTACATGTACTCGGCCCACCCGCCGAGCAGGTGCGGCGGCCGGGCGCTGGTGAAGGAGTTGCCGTAGCACTGCGAGTGGTCGCACCACACGTAGCCCATCACGTGGGTGCACGGATAGCAGCGTCCGCAGACCACGTCCGGGCACATCGTGATCCGGTCGCCGACGGCGAGCGTGCGGCCGTAGAACTCGATCCGGTCGGCGGCGGTCGGCGTGATCTCGGCCACGACGCCGACGTTCTCGTGCCCCTGGATGATCGGGAAGGGGGTGTCGGTCTCGGCCGGTGTGCCCGCGTACTGAATGGTCTCGCCCTGATACGTGTGCTTGTCCGTGCCGCAGATGCCCGACATCTCGACCTGCATCAGCAGTGCGCCGTCGGGCAGGACCGGCCGCGGGAACTCCTGCACCTCGTACCGGCCGGGCGCCACCAGGACCGCCGCGCGCACCGCATCTGTCATCGTCGTCTCCCGTCGTCGGAGCCGACGCTACGACCCTCCACGACGGGCAGACATACCCCTAGGGGTATCTGTTAGCCTGGTGGCATGCGACGACGTTCCACCTTCATCGCGGCTGCTGCGGCTGCCGCCCTCCTGGTGGGGGGCTGCGGTTCCGCAACCGAGTCCCCCGCCCCGGCCGCCTCGAGCTCGGCCTACGCGTCGATCATCGACGTACGCACCCCCGCGGAGTTCGCGGCCGGCCACGTGGTCGGTGCTCAGAACATCGATGTCCAGTCGGCCGGGTTCGGCCAGGCCGTCGCGGCGCTTCCGAAGCCCGGTCCCTATCTGGTGTACTGCCGCAGCGGGAGCCGTTCGGCCCAGGCCGCGACGACGATGCGCAACGCCGGCCTGACCGTGGCGGACGGCGGGGGCCTGGCCGACATGGAGAAGCTCGGCTATCCCTTCGGCCGGTGAGCCGGACCGGACCCCGCCCCACGTCCTGACGACGACCCTTGAGGAGCCAGAAGATCATGTGTAGCCCCGCGACCTGCCGGACCTGTGGCAAGGCCACGTACACCGGCTGCGGCCAGCACGTCGAGCAGGTCCTGCGCGGCGTCGCGAAGAAGGACCGCTGCGACTGCCCGCCCGAGGCGCGCACCACCGGAGGCTTCCTCTCCAAGCTGTTCGGCCGCTGACCGCCCCTGATCACGACGAGAGGGCCGTTCCACCCCGCTCACGGGGTCGGAACGGCCCTCTCGTCGTGCTCACCGTGATCTCTGTTCGATCAACGCTTAATGGCGGGCCTATTCGGGCCGAACAATCCCTTAGCCCAACCAGGCGACGTGCGATGGGCACGCGCGCCGAGCCCGAAGAGGAGCACTCCCATGGCCACGATCCTGGTCGTCGACGACGATCCCGACATCTGCGCGCTGCTCGAGTTCAAACTCACCAGCGGAGGCCATGTCGTGATGGTCGAGAACGACGGCGAAGCCGCCCTGGCCGCCCTGGAGCAGCAGAACGTCGACCTGGTCCTGCTGGACTGGATGATGCCGCGGATGGGCGGGCTCGAGGTGTGCCTGGCGATGCGCGCCGACGAGCGCTTCACCCAGATCCCGGTGCTCATGCTGACCGCCAAGGCCCAGGAGGCGGACGTGCAGCGCGGTCTGGCGGCAGGCGCCGACGACTACATCCTCAAGCCGTTCAGCCCGCGAGAGGTGGCCGCCCGGGTCGACGCCTCGCTGGCCCGGTCGTCGCGCTGATGGCCGACGCCAACGGCCGGCTGGTCGTCTACCTCACCGTCGTGCTCACCGCTCTGGTGATCGTCTTGGTGGTGCTGACCACCCTCGCGCGTGCGTGGCGCCGCTCGCGGGAGCGCCGCCGACACGAGGCCGATCTGATCGCCCGCCCGCTGATCCTCGCCGCGCTGGACGGTGATCTGCCGGAGTCTCCGGTCCAGGTCAGCTCCCAGGTCGGCCGCTACCTCGACTCGATGGCGGTCGGCATGGCCGGCAAGCTGCGCGGCGCCGACCGCTCCGCCCTGGCCGACCTGCTCGGTCGCCGCGGCACCGTGGCGGCAGCCCGCCGTCGCACCCGGTCCCAGCTCAGCGGCCGCCGTCTGCGCGCCGTCGAGCTCCTGGGCAGCCTGGGAGTCGCCGAGGCGGTTCCCGACCTGGTCGCCCGGCTGGGCGACCCCGACGAGGAGGTGCGCCGGGTCGCCGTCCGCGCCCTCGGGCGCACTGCCGCACCCGAGGCCGTCCCCGCCCTCCTGGCTCTGCTCGACGCACCGCGCCAGGCCGAGTCGGCGCACTACATCACCCTTGCCCTGCTCCGGATCGGCCCGGCCGGCACCAGCCGGCTCGCCGACGCGGTGCATACCCACGGGCCGCGAGGCCGCGAGGCGGCCGCACAGGTGCTCGGCTGGCTGGGCGAGACCTCGGCCGTGGGGGCGCTCGAGCAGGCCCTGCAGGACGACGACGCCCGGGTGCGCTCGGCGGCCGTCGAAGCGCTGGGCCGGATCGGGCTGCCGACGGCGGCACCGGCGATGTGCCTCCTGCTGGGCCCCGAGCAGCCCGAGGCGGTGCGGATCACCGCCGCGACGGCCCTGGGACGCCTCGGCGACCCCGGCAGCAGCGAGCCGCTGCGCGGTCTGCTGGCCGAGTCGCACACTCTCGCCCGGGCCGCCGCCACCGCACTGTCCCAGCTCGGCCCGGCCGGCCTGACCATGCTGCGGGAGGAGTCCTCCGTGCCGGAATCGCACGAGGTGCTCTCCGCACTCACCGAGGAGGTTATGGCGTGAAGTCCACCCTCGCCACCATCGTGATCGCGTTCAACTGGGTGGTCCTCACCTACGCCCTGGTGGTCGCGCTCAGCCAGCTGCTGCTGGTCGTCGGAGCGGCGGTCAACCTGCGCCGCGAGCTGCGCCGCAATCTCGGCAGCCGCAAGGAAGACCTGTTCGTGCACCCGAACACCCCCGGCCTGTCGGTGCTGGTGCCGGCGTTCAACGAATCGCCGATGATCGCCGAGTGCCTGCGCTCGGTGGTCGACCAGCGCTACCCGGAGTTCGAGGTGATCGTGGTCGACGACGGGTCCACCGACGACACCTTCGATCTGCTCAGGGACGCCTTCGACCTGGTGCCCACCACCCGCGTGATCCCGCAGGACGTGCCCACGGTGGGGGCGGTGGAGTCGATCTTCGCCCCCCGCGACGGGGGGTCGCTGCTGGTGATCCGCAAGCAGAACGCGGGCCGCTGCGCCGATGCGCTGAACACCGCGGTGAACGCCGCCCGTTACCCGTTGGTCTGCACCCTGGACGCCGACTCGGTGCTGGAACCCGATGCGCTGCTGCACATCGTGCGGCCGATGGTCGAGCACCCCGACGAGGTGGTGGCCGCCGGGGGCGTGGTGCGCCCCTCGAACGGCATCCAGTTGCGCCGGGGCACGGTGGAGTCGGTGTCGATGCCCCGCCGCCTGATCGTGCGGGCACAGATCGTGGAGTACCTGCGCGCCTTCATGCTCGGCCGGATCGGCTGGAGCTGGCTGAACAGCGTCCTGATCATCTCAGGTGCCTTCGGGGTCTTCCGGCGCGCCGACGTGGTCGGACTCGGTGGGCTGCACCCGCGGAGCCTGGGCCAGGACGCCGACCTCGTCGCCTCGCTGCACCACCAGCTGCGTGGCGAGGGCCGCAAGGACTACCGGGTGGTGATCGTGCCGCAGGCGGTCTGCTGGAGCGAGGCCCCCGAGCACCGGCGCGACCTGCGCCGTCAGCGCCGTCGGTGGGCGCACGGCCTGGGCCAGGTGCTGTGGCGCCAGCGCGGTGCCTTCGGCCGGCCCAAGTACGGCCGGTTCGGCATGCTGGTGCTGCCGTATCACGTGCTGTTCGAGATGCTCGGCCCGGTGGTCGAGGTGCTCGGACTGCCCGCGGTCCTGGCGGCCTGGTGGCTCGGCCTGCTCAACCCCTGGTACGCGATCATCGTCTTCGCGATGGCGATCGGGTTCGGGATGCTGGTCTCGATCGCCGCCGTCCTCGCCGACGAGCTGAGCGAGCACACCTACGACCGGTGGCGCGACATCGCGTCGCTGGTGCTGGCCGCGCTGTGGGAGACCACCGTGCTGCGGGTCATGATGTCCTGGTGGCGGGTGCAGGGCCTGACCGACGCCCTGCGCATGCGCCGCACCGCGTGGGCCTCGATCCCGCGGGTGGGCTTCTCCCGGGCGGGGTGAGCGGCGAACGGGTGAAACCCCGGCCGTGCCGGATCGGTTGATCATGTCCGGCACGGCACTGCCGACGGGGAGTACAGAGCGCGGACGGACCCGCGCTTCGAGCTAGCGGTCGCCGCTCGGCACCTCCTGGGGGAGGTGCCGGTCGGGCGTCGCCTGGTTCCACGGATGGAACGCCGGCTCACGCCGGTGCGGCTCGTATCGGAGTGGATCGTGAGCACGTCTCGCAGCGGCGGAGAAGCGCCCCGCTGCGCGCCCCGGGAGCATCTGCTCGCCGCCCTGGTCGAGCAGGCCCCCACGGCGATCGGCGCCTTCGACGCCGCCGGGAACTCCCTGCTCACCAACGCGCGCTATCGCGACCTGCTCGAGCGGGGCCTGACCTCCGGTGACCCGGCCCCCGAGCGCGAGGTCCACCTGGACGACGGCGCCTACCTGTCCATGCGGTTCCCGATCGACGCCGATGGTCAGACCCTCGGCCACGGTGAGGTGCTGCTGGATGTCACCCAGCGCCGCCTGCGCGCCGTCAGCACGGCCATGCTCGAGCTCGAGCAGCTCAAGAGCGACCTGGTCAGCACGGTCAGCCATGAGCTGCGCACCCCGCTGAGCAGCATCCTGGGCTACTGCGAGCTGCTCAGCGACGGCGAGTTCGGCGAGCTCGACCCGCAGGCCCGCGCCATGATCGAGGTGATCGGCCGGAACAGCCGCCGACTGTCCGGGCTGCTCAAGGACCTGCTGCAGCTGGCCCAGCTCGATGCGCCCTGCCCGACCGCCTCGTCGTGGACCCGCGTCGACCTCGGCGAACTCGTCACCTCCGTCGCCGCCCTGGTCGCCCGGCAGGCCGAGGCCGCGGGGCTGCGGGTGGAGGTGGACGCGCCGCCGGCGGACCACGAGGTGTGGGCGGACGGCGACCGGGCCCAGCTGCGGCACGCCCTGATGAACCTGGCATCGAACGCGGTGAAGTTCGCCGCGACCTCGGGAACAGTGAGATTCCGCCTCTGGGTGGACGGCACGGACGCCATCCTGGAGGTGATCGACGATGGCATGGGAATCGACCCTGAGGATCTGCCGCGACTGGCAGACCGCTTCTACCGGGCGAGCTCGGTACGCACCCAGCAGGTCCAGGGAGCAGGCATCGGGTTGTCCGTCGTGGCGTCGGTGGCACGCCGGCACGGCGGGGGGCTCGAACTCTCCTCGGACCCGGGACAGGGGACGACCGCACGGCTGCGGCTACCGCTCGTGACGGGCCGTCAAGCGGAAGCCCGGTAGGACCGATGAGCCTATGGTGAGGCTCGTCGCCGAAGGCTCAACGCGTCCGCGGACGCTCGGCTATCTGGCGGCGTTCGGGCTCGGGTACGCGCTGCTGCGCCACGTGGACGGCGCGCTGGCCCTGCCGGTCACCGGCCTGGTGGCCTCCGGGTCGTCGTCGGGGCTGGCCATGGGGGTACTGCGGCGGGTTCCCCGTCGACAGCTCCCGGCCTACCTGGCCACCCTGGCCCTGGCGGAGATGGCGGTCTGCACCCTCACCAGGGGGCACTCGATCGCCGCCGCGCTCGGGCTGGCGGCCGCGCACGTCCTCGAGGGATGGCTCGGCGCGGTGCTGCTGCGCCGGTTCCTCGGCCGCCATCTGGACACCGGCTCACCGCAGTGGGTGCTGCGCGGGCTGATCCCGGCCGCCCTGGTCGCGGCGTCGATCAGCGCGGTGCTGGGGGCCGGCACCCTCGCGCTCCTGGTCGGCTCAGCGCACTCCTTCCCCCAGATGTACTGGCCGTGGTTCACCGGCGACGCGCTCGGCATCGTGACCCTGGTGCCGGCGGTCGAGGCCGCCTACTCCTGGCACCGCCGACGGGCCCGGCCCGCCCGGCGCGACACCGTCGAGGGGACTGTGCTGGTCGCGGTGCAGGTGGCCCTGGCCGGGCTCATCCTGGGACTGCCCCCCGAGGCCGCGCCCGCGCTGCGCCATCCCTACCTGATGCTGCCGCCGGCCCTGTGGGCCGTGGTGCGCTTCGGACCACGATGGACGGCGCTGCACCTGTTCGCCCTGACCACGGCCACCCTGGCCGCCACCTCACGCGGGCTCGGCCCGTTCACCGATGCGAGCTCGGAGGAGGTGCAGCTGGTCTCGGTCCAGCTGTTCGGCGTGTTCGCCCAGGTGACCTGCCTGGTGCTGGCGGACATCATCGCCAGCCGCGAGGCGGCCGAGTCCGCCGTCCGCCGGCGGTCCCTGGCCCTGGAGAACGCCGTGGAGGGGATCGCCTTCCTCGACGCCCGCGGTCGGTTCACCCGGTTGAACCCGGCCTACGCCGCTCTGCTGCACGCCGACGCCGACACGATGCTGGGCACCAGGTGGGAGGCGACGTTCCACCCCGATGACCGGGAGACCCTCTCCGGGATCACCAGGGGCCTGACCGGCGACGCCAAGGCCCACGCCATCGTCCGGGGCCTGCGCGGCGACGGGTCGACCTTCCGGCAGGAGCTCACGGTGATCGCGGAACGGGATGATCTCCGCCAGCTCGTCGGCTACCACTGCTTCGCCCGGGACATCAGCGAGCGCCAGGCCGCGATCGACCACCTGGACCAGTTGTTCACGCTCTCCCCTGAGCTGCTCTGCGTGCTCGACCCCGATCGGCGATTCGTGCGGCTCAACCCTGCCTGGACCCAGCAGCTCGGCTACCCGCTCGAGGACCTGATCGGCCGCCACGTGATCGACCTGGTCCATCCCGAGGACCGTCACCGCACCGTGCTGGAGGTCAACCGGATCCTGGCCGGGGCCGAGTCCGGCGGGTACCAGAACCGGTACCTGGCCGCCGACGGGTCCTACCGCTGGCTGCACTGGAACCACGCCGTGGACAGCGACCGCGACCTGAGCTACGCCGTCGCCCATGACATCACCGCCACCAAGCTGACCGAGCAGGCGCTGGGCCATGCCCGGGACCAGGCGCTCGAGGCGTCGCGGCTCAAGTCGCAGTTCCTGGCCACCATGAGCCACGAGATCCGGACCCCCATGAACGGGGTGATCGGGCTCTCGGAGCTGCTGGCGGACACCTCGCTGGACGACACCCAGACGCGCTACGTCGAGGGGGTCCGGACGGCGGGCAAGGCCCTGCTCAGCGTGATCAACGACATCCTCGACTTCTCCAAGATCGAGGCCGGGCGGTTCGTGCTGGAGGAGGTCGACTTCGAGCTGGGGTCACTGATCGAGGAGGTGGTCGGGCTGATCGGCCAGGCAGCGGCGAGCCATGGTCTGGACCTCGTGGTCGACCTCGATCCTGAGCTGCCGGACCGGTTGCGGGGCGATCCGAGCCGGCTGCGCCAGGTCTTGCTGAACCTGGTCGGCAACGCGGTCAAGTTCACCCAGGAGGGCTCGGTCACCATCCGGCTCGACCTCATGGACGCCGCGGAATCCGGCCTGCCCGCCATCGCCGAGGCGGTCGACGCGGGCACGCCGGGTCCCGTCGCCGTCCGGTTCGAGGTGGCCGACACGGGTCCGGGGATGGACGCCGCGACGGTGTCCCGCCTGTTCCAGCCCTTCACCCAGGCCGACGCCTCGACCACCCGGCTGTACGGGGGAACCGGGCTCGGGCTGGCCATCAGCCGTCAGCTGGTGGAGGCGATGGGAGGCTGGATCTCGGTGCAGAGCGAACCCGGGATCGGCACCACGTTCCGCGCTGCCGTTCCCCTCGCCCCGGCCGTCCAGGCCCCGGAGGAGCCGGCCGCAGAGCGGCTGCGGATCCTCCTGGTGGAGCACGACGAGGCCACGCTGAGCGGGCTCGCCGGTCAGCTCGGCGACGGGTCGATGCACGTGGAGACGGCAACCGACCCGGAACGGGCCATCGACCTCCTCCGACAGGCGGCCGTCCACCGCAGGGCCTTCGACGTCGCGGTGCTGGAGATGTCACTGCCGGGCACCACCGGACTGCAGCTCGCCGGAGAGATCGCCGGCCATCCGGCGATCCCGTCGCTGCCGGTCGTGCTGCTCACCTCGGGTGAGCAGATCGGCGCCGGCGAGGCCCGCACGGCGAGCATCCACGCGGTGCTCACCGG
>JBAPWU010000255.1:0-4969 GCA_049283855.1 Kineosporiaceae bacterium | reverse complement strand
GTCCGGGCGCAACCTGCCCGCCGCGATCGGGGTGGGGCTGGTTCTGGGCGGCGCGGTGCTGGGATCCCTGCTGATCCGCAAGGAGGCTTTCGTCGGGCTGGTCTCGGCCGCGGTGGTGCTCGCGGTGTGGGAGCTGGCCGGGGCGCTGTCGGCCAAGCGGATCCAGATCCCCGTGATCCCGCTCGTGGTCGGCGCGCTGGGCATGCTGGTCTCGGCCTACGTGGCGCGGGAGGAGGGCCTGCTGGTCGCCTTCACCCTGACTGCCTTCGGGGTGCTGCTGTGGCGGATCATCGACGGGATCGAGGGGGCCGCGCGGGACATTGCGGCCGGGGTGTTCACGGCCGCCTACGTGCCCTTCCTGGCCGGGTTCGCGATCCTCATGCTGCCCGTGCAGGACGGCGCGATGCGGGTGATCGTGTTCATCTCGGTCACCGTGGCCAGTGACATCGGCGGGTATGCCGTCGGCGTGCGGTTCGGCCGCCACCCGATGGCGCCGAGCGTGAGCCCGAAGAAGTCCTGGGAGGGCTTCGCCGGGTCGGCGCTGGCCTGCATGGTGGTGGCGAGCCTCGGCGTGGTGCTCCTGCTGGACGGTCCCTGGTGGGCGGGGCCGGCGATCGGTGCCGCGGCCGCGGTGACCGCCACGCTCGGAGACCTGTCCGAGTCGCTGCTCAAGCGGGACCTCGGGGTCAAGGACATGGGCAGCGTGCTGCCCGGCCACGGCGGCATGATGGACCGGCTCGATTCCCTGCTGCTCACCGCCCCCGCGGTCTTCCTGCTGCTGGCGTACCTCGTTCCCACCCGGTGAGGAAACCTCCGCGCCACCTGGCCGAACTCACCGAGAGCGAACGCATCGACGCCGTGGTCGCCCTGGGGGAGAAGCCCTTCCGGGCCCGTCAGCTGTCGGTGCACTACTTCGAGCGGCTGGTCGTCGAGGCCGCGGCGATGACCGATCTGCCCACGGCGACCAGGGATCGTCTGGTCGGCGCGCTGCTGCCGAAGCTGGTGCAGCCGGCGCGGGTGCAGACCTGCGACGGGGGTGACACGGTCAAGACCGCCTGGCAGCTGTTCGACGGCGCCCTGGTCGAGAGCGTGCTGATGCGCTATCCCGGGCGGATCACCGTCTGCGCCTCCAGCCAGGCAGGCTGCGGCATGGGTTGCCCGTTCTGCGCCACCGGCCAGGCCGGGCTGACCCGCAATCTGTCGGCGGCCGAGATCGTCGAGCAGGTCGTGGCCTGTGCCCGCTCGGTGGCCCCCGACCGGCTGAGCAACGTGGTGTTCATGGGCATGGGGGAGCCGCTGGCCAACTACCCGGCGCTGCTGACCGCCGTGCGGGCCCTGCTGGCCCCGCAGCCGGTGGGGCTGGGTCTGTCCGGGCGAGGGATCACGGTGTCCACGGTCGGGCTGGTCCCCGCGATCGACCGCCTCGCCGCGGAGGGCCTGCCGCTCACCCTCGCCGTGTCCCTGCACGCGCCGGACGACGAGCTGCGGGACGAGCTGGTGCCGATCAACACCCGCTGGCCGGTGACGCAGGTGCTGGACGCCGCCAGACGCTACGCCGGCACCACCGGGCGCCGGGTCAGCATCGAGTACGCCCTCATCCGCGAGGTGAACGACCAGGCCTGGCGGGCGGAGCGGCTGGCCCGCGAGCTGAACCGGCGGGGCAAGGGCTGGGTGCACGTCAACCCCATCCCGTTGAACCCCACCCCCGGGTCGCGCTGGACGGCCAGCGACGCGGGCGTGCAGGACACCTTCGTGGCCCGGCTGAGGGCCGCCGGCGTGCCCACAACGGTCCGCGACACCCGCGGCCGGGAGATCGACGGAGCCTGCGGACAGCTCGCCGCGGTCACGCCCGCACCGGCTGCTCCGAACGGATGACGCGCGGAGGTTCGGCAGCGCTCCAGGGTTTGGCACAATCGCTTCCGTGACCGACACGTTTCCCCGGGCGAGCCGCCTGGCCAAGGGCTACGACGCCGAGCAGGTCGAGGCCTTCCTGGCGCGAGCCCGCGCGGCCTACGAGGACGGTGGCCGCGGTGCCTCCATGACCTCCTGGCACGTTCGGACGGTCGGCTTCGACCTGGTTCGGGGTGGCTACGACGTCGAGGCGGTCGACGCCGCGCTCGACCGGATCGAGGACGCCTTCGCCCGCAGGGAGAAGCACCGGGGCGAGGAGCGGGCCGGCTCCAGCGGCTGGCAGACCCAGTTGCGCAGTCAGGAGCAGTCGCTCCGGGCCCAGTTGGCCCGCAGCGACGGGCAGCGATTCCCGCGGGGCAGCGGCCTCGAGCTGACCTACGACGTCGAGCAGGTCGACGATCTCTGCCGGCGGATCGAGGACGCGTTCGCGAGCGGGCGGCCGCTGGCGCCTGACGCCGTCCGCCTCGCGGTGTTCAAGAGCCGCCGCGGTGGGCGCGGGTACCGGGAGGCCTCGGTGGACGCGTTCCTGGACCGGGTGGTCGAGCTTCTGGTCGTCGCCGCCGTCTGAGCGGTCGGACCGCCCCGCTCGGCGCGGGAGTGAGGTTCCTCACCGCTCGGCTCTTCCGCAAAGCGACGTCGCCCGACACGATGGCGCGCATGACGACGCAGGGTGAGGCAGGCGCCTACGCGACGGCGTACCGGCGCAGTATCGACGATCCGAACGGTTTCTGGGGTGAGGCGGCAGCGGGCATCGATTGGGTGACCCCACCCGTCCGGGTCCTGGACGACGACAACCCGCCCTTCTACAAGTGGTTCACCGGGGGTGTGCTGAACACGTGCTACAACGCTCTTGACCGGCATGTGATCGCCGGACGGGGCGACCAGAATGCGCTGATCTACGACTCGCCGGTGACCGGCACCAAGCGCACGTACACCTATGCCGAGCTGCTCGAGCGGGTGGCCAAGTTCGCCGGCGTGCTGCGCAGCTTCGGGGTGGGCAAGGGCGACCGGGTCGTCATCTACATGCCGATGGTGCCCGAGGCCGCGATCGCGATGCTGGCCTGCGCCCGTCTCGGCGCGATCCACTCGGTGGTGTTCGGCGGGTTCGCCCCGAACGAGCTGGCGATCCGGATCGACGACGCCACTCCCAAGGTGATCGTCTCCGCCTCCTGCGGCATCGAACCGAGCCGCACCATCGCGTACAAGCCGATGCTGGACGCGGCGATCGAGCTGGCCGCGTCCAAGCCGGATCACTGCATCATCCTGCAGCGCCCCCAGGTCGTCGCCGAGCTCGGCGAGCGCGATGTCGACTGGGAGACCCTGATGCACTCGGACGCGATCGCGCCGGCCGAGGCGGTGCCGGTCGAGGCCACCGACCAGCTGTACATCCTCTACACCTCCGGCACGACCGGGAAGCCGAAGGGGATCGTGCGCGACAACGGCGGCCACGCGGTCGCACTGCACTGGTCGATGTACAACGTGTACGGGATCAACCCCGGTGAGGTGTTCTGGGCCGCCAGCGACGTCGGCTGGGTGGTCGGCCACTCCTACATCGTCTACGCGCCGCTGCTGGCCGGGGCGACCACGGTGGTGTACGAGGGCAAGCCGGTGGGGACGCCCGACGCGGGGGCCTTCTGGCGCGTGATCTCCGAATACAAGATCAACGCGCTGTTCACCGCGCCGACCGCGTTCCGGGCGATCAAGAAGGAGGACCCGGACGCCACGCACCTCGAGCGCTACGACATCTCCTCCATGCGGACCCTGTTCCTCGCCGGCGAGCGGCTCGACCCGGACACCTATGAGTGGGCCACCGGCGTGCTCGGCGTCCCGGTGGTCGACCACTGGTGGCAGACCGAGACCGGGTGGGCGATCTGCGCCAACCTGCGCGGGCTGGAGCCGCTGCCGATCAAGGCCGGGTCGCCGTCCGTGCCGGTGCCGGGCTACGACGTGCAGGTGCTCGACGAGTACGGCGAGGTCAAGGGGCCGGACGCCGAGGGCGCGATCTGCATCCGGCTGCCGCTGCCGCCGGCCTGCCTGCCGACGTTGTGGAACGACGACGAGCGATACGTGTCGAGCTACATGAGTGCCTACCCGGGCTGGTACCTGACCGGTGACGGCGGCTTCATCGACGCCGACGGCTACGTCTACGTGATGGGCCGCACCGACGACGTGATCAACGTCGCCGGGCACCGGCTCTCGACCGGGTCGATGGAGGCCGTGCTGTCGCACCACCCAGCCGTGGCCGAGTGCGCCGTGGTCGGTGTGCACGACCAGCTCAAGGGCCAGGTCCCGCGCGGGTTCGTGGTGCTCAAGGCCGGCCTGGACATCGATCCCGACCAGTTGCGCCGCGAACTGGTGGCGTCGGTGCGCGAGCAGATCGGCGCGGTCGCCGCCCTGCGCGACATCGACGTGGTCAAGGCTCTGCCGAAGACCCGCTCGGGCAAGATCCTTCGCAAGACGATGCGCGAGCTCGCCGACGGGAAGACGCCGGTGGTGCCCAGCACGATCGAGGACGCCTCGGTGCTCGACGCGCTGGCTCCGATCCTGCGTCACCACAGCTAGGCCGACCCGGCTACGCGGTCAGGGCCAGCAGTCGTCTGGTCGACCAGGCCTTGACCGCGAGCTGGGCCACGGCGATCACCAGGGCCGGCACCGGCTGACCCGTGGCCGCAGCCACGATCACCCCGGCGGTGTTCAGCGCCTTGGCCGGCTTGGACCAGTTGTACCGGAAGATCGTCCGGTCGACCCGGTGGAAGTCGTTGGGACCCAGGATCGGCCAGCGCAGGAACGACAGCGACAGCGCGCTGTCCAGCACCATGAACTGGAGGAGGAAGATCGCCAGCGCCGGCCACAACTGGGGTCGGAGGGTGGCCAGGCCGACGGCGAGCAGCGCGCCGCAGGCACGATCGCTGACGATGTCCAGAACGGCGCCGATCCGGGTCTCCTGGCCCACCCGGCGGGCGAGCGCGCCGTCGGCGATGTCACCGAGCCAGTAGACGAGGTAGCCGGCGACCAGCAGGGCGGCCGAGGCGTGCACCGTGGCGGCCAGGGCGAGGGG
>JBAPWU010000254.1:0-6953 GCA_049283855.1 Kineosporiaceae bacterium | reverse complement strand
GCCCAGGCGCCCGCCATCGCGGCGATCACCGAGGTGGCCGCCGTCGCATGGTCCCGCGCGCGCAGGTCGGTGCCGGACCCGGCCGGCGCGCCCTCGGTCACCGCGTCGGCGAGGAACCGCTTGCGCGACGTGCCCACCAGCACCGGTCGGCCGAGTTCGAGCACGTCCTGCAGACCGGCGAGCAGTTCCCAGTTGTGCCCCGCCCGCTTGGCGAAGCCGAACCCCGGATCGAGGATCAGCTGCCGCCGGTCGATCCCGGCGGCGACCAGCGCCGCGACCCGCGCAGACAACTCGGCGCAGACCTCGGCCACGACGTGGTCGTAGCGCGCCAGGGACTCCATGACGTCGCTGTGCCCGCGCCAGTGCATCACCACGTACGGCACCGCCGCCTCGGCCACCAGGGCCGCCATGGCCGGATCCGCCCGGCCGCCACTGACGTCGTTGACGATCACGGCACCGGCCTCCAGCGCCGCCCGGGCGACGCCGGCCCGGGTGCTGTCGATGCTGACCTGCACCCCCGCGGCGGCCAGGGCCGCCACGACGGGGAGCACCCGGCGCCGCTCCTCGGCCTCACCCACCCGCGCGGCGCCCGGTCTGGTCGACTCCCCCCCGACGTCGACCAGGTCGGCCCCGGCGGCGACCAGGCTCACCCCGTGCCGCACCGCCGCCTGCGGCTCGAACCACTGCCCACCGTCGCTGAAGGAGTCGGGGGTCACGTTCACCACCCCCATCACCAGGCACCGCCCGATGCCGCTCAGGGGCGCGGGCAGGCCGAGGATCTCGCGCACGCAGGCCACCCTAACCGCCGATCCCCCAGCCCACGGGAGGAACCGTCCACAGCTGGGGACGGCGGCGCGCAGGGCTGTGCACAGGCCCTGACCTGGGTCGTCCACAGCGCATCCCCAGTTGTGCACAGCGTCATCCACACGAACTCCACAGATTCCCCGAAACCCGTTGACCCACAACGAAAACCGGCGAGAAGAAATGTTCTGGAAGGGCTTGCGTCCGCCCCGTGCGCAGGAGTAGAACTCTCTCCACGCCAGCAGGAACGGCGGGCAGGAGCAGAGCGGGGATACCCGGTCGGCACCAGCTCGACGAGCCGGTCGGCGTGGATGCGGAGAACGGACGGACCGCGTCGTGCGGCACCGGAAAGCAGGCGGCTCCTGGCGAGGGGTCGGCGGCGGACGGGGGCCGGGCGGCAACCGCGGATGGCACGCGGCAGGCCCTGCTACGGACCGCATCACCGGTCACGCACATGGCCCCGGCCCGGAGTCTCGGCTCCGACCAGGGCGACGGCACGGCGTGGCGGGGTTCGTCGGCTACGGCGGTCCTCGCGCAAGGTGCCCGTTGGGGAGCCATCCCCGGGTGACCACGGCGAGCACCTCTCTCGGGGGGTGTCGGCGTGGGAAGCGACCACACAGACAAGGCCCCTCCAACTCATGCGTGGAGGGGCCTTGTCGCATGTCTATCGGGGATCGGCGAAGGCTCGAAGCCGACACGCCACCGGCGAGCACTCCATTTCGCCGGAAGTCCTGTCCCACGCCGTCCGGACACGTCGGAGATTCGCCTCGACGGGCAGATGAACGGGACACTAATCACATGCGTCTCGACGGTGAACGAACCCGCTTCCCCGGCATCGAGCAGATCCGCCACTACCGACGCGGGTACGCCACCGGAGACATCGTGGCCGGGCTCCTGGTCGCGGCGCTCGCCGTGCCGCAGGCCCTCGGATACGCCACCGTCGCGGGGGTGCCGGTCCAGGTCGGCCTCTACACGCTGCCGCCGGCGCTGCTCGCCTACGCCCTGCTCGGCTCCTCCCGGCTCCTGTTCGTCGGCCCGGTCTCCACCGTGACCGTCCTCTCCGGAACCATCGTCAGGCAACTGGCCGGAGGCGATCTCGAGCACGCAGCCGAACTCACCTCGGCGTTGGCGATCGTCGCCGGTGTGGTCCTGCTGGTCGCCGGCCTGATCAGGATCGGCTGGGTGGCGCAGTTCCTCAGCGAACCGATCGTCACCGGCTTCGTCACCGGCCTGGTGGTGCTGGTCGTGGTCGGCGAGCTCCCCGGGCTGCTGGGCCTGCCCAGCCCCAATGGGGCGCTGCTGGACCGCCTGGTGGCGCTGGTGAGGACGGCCCCCGATGCGCACCCGACCACCCTCGCCGTCGCTCTGGTCGCCCTGGTCCTGCTCTTCGGCGGCCAGCGACTGGCACCCGTCGTGCCCTGGTCCCTGATCGTCCTGGTCGGCGGGATCCTGGTCTCCGACCTCGCCGATCTGGCCGGGCACGGCGCCCGGGTCGTCGGAACCGTGCCTGCCGGGCTCCCCCTGCCCTCGCTGCCCCGGATCGGTCTGTCCGAGCTCGGCAGCCTCGTCACCGGCGGCATCGCGGTGGCCGCCGTCGGGATCGCCGAGGGCCTCGCCGCCGCACGGACCTTCGCCGGGTCGAGCAGACGCGAGAAGCTGCACGACGACACCGAACTGGTGGCCAACGGCGCGGCCGACATCGCCGCCGGGCTGTTCGGCGGGATGGGTGTGGCGGGCAGCCTGTCGAAGACGGCGGCCAACGCCCGGGCCGGCGCCCGCACCCAGATGAGCAGCCTCGTCTCGGCCGTGACGGTGCTGCTGGTGCTGCTGTTCGCCACCGGGCTGCTGGCGCCCCTGCCTCGCGCCGTGCTGTCCGCGATCGTGATCCATGCGGTGTGGGGTCTGCTGCGCCCCAAGGAGTTCGCCCGCTTCCGTGCGGTCCGCCGCAACGACGGGATCGCCGCGCTGGTGGCCCTCGGCGGCGTTCTGGTCCTCGGGCCGTTGAACGGACTGCTGCTCGCGGTCGGGCAGTCGCTGGCCGGCCTGATCTACCGCTCGATGCAGGTGCACATCGACGAGATGGGCAAGGTGCCGGGTGAGAAGGCCGCCTGGGGCTCGATCGCCAACGACCCCCACCGCAAGGTGGTCAAGCGGATCTGCGTGCTCCGACCCGACGGGCCGATCTTCTGGGCCAATGCCGCGGCGGTGTTCGAACGGATCCGGGCCGGGATCGAGACCCGGCCCGATGCCCGCGCGGTGATCCTCGACCTGGAGGCCACCAACCAGATGGACACCACCACCGCGGAGCGGCTGCACGACCTGCTCGGCGAGCTGCGGGCCCGGGACATCGAGCTGTACCTGGTGCGCGTGTTCGGCAACGTCCGAGGCGTCCTGGAGCGCGCCGGGGTGATGGCCGACCTCGGCGACGAGCACACCTGGCACTCGATCTCGGCCGGGGTCAGGGCAGCCAAGCACACCCCGGCCTTCGTCGCCGCCCGGGCGGCCGAGGTGGCCGCCGCCGCGGAGGGGATCCAGGAGCTCGAGCCGGACACCGACGACAGCGCCGACGACGGTGGTGACGGTGCTGACGAGCACATCGCCAGCCGGTGGTCGCCGCGCGAGGCGCTGGGCGCGGTGCGGGGGGCGTTCAGCCGCGACCGAGAATGAGGCTCATCGCCTCGGCCCGGGTGGCCGGCTTGCGCAACTGGCCGCGCACGGCCGAGGTGACCGTCCGCGAGCCCGGCTTGCGCACTCCGCGCATCGACATGCACAGGTGCTCGCACTCGATCACGACGATCACCCCCCGGGGGTCGAGGATCTCCATCAGTGCGTCGGCGATCTGGGTGGTCAGCCGCTCCTGCACCTGCGGGCGACGGGCGTAGACGTCGACCAGCCGGGCCAGCTTGCTCAGCCCGGTGATCCGGCCGTCCGCCGACGGCACGTACCCCACGTGGGCGACCCCGTGGAAGGGCACCAGGTGGTGTTCACAGCAGGAGAACACCTCGATGTCCTTGACCAGCACCATCTCGTCGTGGCCGAGGTCGAAGGTGGTGGTCAGCACGTCCTGCGGTTCCTGCCACAACCCGCCGAACATCTCCGCGTAGGCGCGAGCCACTCGGGCCGGGGTCGCCCGCAGGCCGTCGCGCTCGGGGTCCTCGCCGATCGCCAGCAGGATCTCGCGGACGGCGCGCTCCACCCGGTCGGCGTCGTAGGGCGGCCGGTCGGTCGGCGAACTCAGCGCAGTTCCCCGGTCGGCAGCCCCGCGGGGTGTTCGTCATGGCCGTTGGCAGCTGCACGCTCGCCCGGGGTGAGCACCGGGGGGATGCTCGAGACGGCGCGCTGGTCACTCGAGAGCCACACCGGTCGCTCCGGGCGCTTGACCACCACGGAGAAGATCGCGGCCAGCTCCTCCTTGTTCAGGGTCTCCTTCTCGAACAGGGCGAGCACCAGGTCGTCGAGCACCTGGCGGTTGTCGACCAGGGCCTGCCAGGCCTCGTCGTGGGCGGCCTCGATCAGACGGCGCACCTCCGTGTCGACCATGGCGGCGACGTCCTCGGAGTAGTCCCGCTGATGGCCCATGTCGCGGCCCAGGAAGACCTCCCCGCCGGACTGGCCGAGCCGGATCGCACCGACCCGCTCGGACATGCCGTACTGGGTGACCATGGCCCGGGCGATCGCGGTCGCCTTCTCGATGTCGTTGCTGGCGCCCGTGGTCGGGTCGTGGAAGACCAGCTCCTCGGCCACCCGGCCACCGAGCGCGTAGGACAACTGGTCGAGCATCTCGTTGCGGGTGGTGGAGTACTTGTCGTCGGTCGGCATCACCATCGTGTAGCCGAGCGCCCGGCCCCGCGGCAGGATCGTCACCTTGGTCACGGGGTCGGTGTGGCGCATCGCCGCCGCCACCAGGGCGTGCCCGCCCTCGTGATAGGCCGTGATCTTCTTCTCCCGGTCGTTCATGATCCGGGAGCGCTTCTGCGGCCCGGCCACGACCCGGTCGATCGCCTCGTCCAGGGCGTGGTCGTCGATCAGCCGGGCGCCGGCCCTGGCGGTGAGCAGCGCGGCCTCGTTCAGCACGTTGGCCAGATCGGCGCCGGTGAAGCCGGGGGTGCGCCGGGCGACCGCACGCAGGTCGACCGAGGGCGCCATCGGCTTGCCCTTGGCGTGCACGTCGAGGATCCGCTCCCGCCCGCCCATGTCCGGGGCGTCGACCGCGATCTGACGGTCGAAGCGGCCGGGGCGAAGCAGCGCCGGGTCGAGGATGTCGGGCCGGTTGGTGGCCGCGATCAGGATCACGTTGGACTTGACGTCGAACCCGTCCATCTCGACCAGCAACTGGTTGAGGGTCTGCTCACGCTCGTCGTGCCCGCCGCCGAGCCCGGCGCCACGGTGCCGGCCGACGGCATCGATCTCGTCGACGAAGACGATCGCCGGCGCGTTGGCCTTGGCCTGCTCGAACAGGTCACGCACCCGGCTGGCACCGACGCCGACGAACATCTCGACGAAGTCCGACCCCGAGATCGAGTAGAACGGCACGCCCGCCTCGCCGGCCACGGCGCGGGCCAGCAGGGTCTTGCCGGTGCCGGGCTGGCCGTACAGGAGCACGCCCTTGGGGATCTTGGCGCCGACGGCCTGGAACTTCGCCGGTTCGGCCAGGAACTCCTTGATCTCCTCCAGTTCCTCGACCGCCTCGTCGGCCCCGGCGACATCGGCGAAAGTGACCTTGGGCATGTCCTTGTTGACCAGCTTGGCCCGGGACTTGCCGAAGTTCATCACCCGCGAGCCACCGCCCTGCATCTGGCCCATCAGGAACCAGAACAGGCCGAGGATGAGCAGGATCGGCAGCACGGTCACCAGCAGCGAGCTCAACCAGGAGGGGCGGGCGATCCGTTCGTCGAAGCCGTCCGACGGCGGGTGCTCGTCGATCAGTTTGATCAGCTCGGGCCCGCGCGGCTGCACGTAGTACGCCATCACCCGGTCCTTGCCGTTCTCCGGGGCCTTGAGCACCAGTTCGACCCGCTGGTCGCCGTCGATCACCTCGGCCGACTTGACCTTGTTGTCCTTGAGCAGTTGTACGACCGTGGAGGTGTCCACCTGGGTGAACTGGTTCGGGGTCAGCGCCCGGGCACCGATCATCAGCACGATCAGACCGATGACCACCCAGATCAACGGTCCGCGGGTGACTCGCTTGAGGTCCATCGAAGCAGGGCGTGCGCCCCGTCCCTCCTGCTCGCAGTTACCTGTGCCGCGCCGTGCTCGATGACGCGCTGTGAACTGGGACGACGGTACACGTCGTCCCTGGGTGGAACGGCCCGGGCGGTCGCACTGTTCCTCCTCCCGGGGACCGATCGGGGGCCGCCGGCCCCGGCTACTCCTCGGCCGGGCGCCTCAGGTGCCGTAGACGTGCGGAGCCAGCGTCCCCACCACGCGCAGGTTGCGGTACCGGTCGGCGTAGTCGAGGCCGTACCCGACCACGAACTCGTTGGGGATGTCGAAACCGACATACCGCACCGGCACCTCGACCTTCGCGGCACCCGGTTTGCGCAGCAGGGTGAACACCTCCACCGAGGCCGGCCCGCGGGAGCCGAGGTTCGCGACCAGCCAGGACAGGGTCAGCCCGGAGTCGATGATGTCCTCCACGATCAGCACGTGCCGACCGGTGATGTCGCGGTCCAGGTCCTTCAGGATCCGCACCACACCCGAGGACCGGGTGCCCGAGCCGTAGGAGGAGACCGCCATCCAGTCCGTCTCGGTCGACATCTGCAGTGCGCGGGTCAGGTCGGCCATGACCATGACCGCCCCCTTGAGCACGCCGACCAGCAACGGGTCCTTGCCGGCGTAGTCGCGGTCGATCTCGGCGCCCAGCTCGACCAATCGGGCCTGGATCGCCTCCTCGGTGAGCAGCACCTCCAAGAGGTCATCGCCCATGTCGCTGGCGTCCACGTCACTCCTGAGACTGGTCCTGGCTGCTGAGCTCCAGCCTCCCACAGGCCCGCCTGGCCCCCACACCACCGGGCAGGTCGATCCGTCCCTGACCGTGCCAGGCCACGATCAGGGCATCCACCGCCAGCACGTGCCGGCGGCTCAGCGCCGCCGCCGGGCAGCCGGCCTCCCGCAGGGCGGCGAGCACGGCACGGCGGCGGACGGCGTCCGGT